>NZ_JBSGET010000149.1:0-20873 GCF_053603035.1 Kitasatospora sp. NPDC004272
GCGGTAGAAGTCGGTGGCGATCGCGTCGCCGACGTACGCCTTGACCAGGCCCTCCAGCCAGTCGGACGGGGCGGTCATCCGGTGGAAGTTCTCCATGCCGACACCGGCCGAACACCCTGGGAGCAGCCCCGTGCGCGCAGCGATCCTGCAGCAGACCGGACAGGACGTTCTGGACGTCCGCGAGGACGTCGAGGCGGTCGGCTTCGGGCCGGGGAAGGTCCGGGTCCGGGTGCGGGCCGCCAGCCTGTGCCACTCCGACCTGTCCGCGATGGCCGGCGTCCTGCCGCAGCCCGCCCCGTTCGTGCCCGGCCACGAGGGCGCCGGCGAGGTGGTCGAGGTCGGCCCGGGCGTCACCGGACTCGCCCCCGGCGCCCGGGTGGTGCTCTGCTGGATGCCCCCGTGCGGCCGCTGCCCCGCCTGCCGGGCCGGCCGCACCCACCTGTGCACCGCCTCGATCCGCCGCCTCGGCACCCCCGGCTTCCGGATCGGCGGCGACACCGACGCGTACGGCTTCTACAGCACCGGCGCGTTCGCCGAGGAGCTCGTCGTCGCCGCCGACAGCGTGATCCCCGTCCCCGACGACCTGCCGCACGAACTCGCCGCCCTGATCGGCTGCGGCGTCACCACCGGACTCGGCGCCGTCCTCAACACCGCGAAGGTCCGGCCCGGCGAGAGCGTCGCCGTGATCGGCGCGGGCGGCGTCGGCGTCGCCGCCGTCCAGGGCGCCCGGATCAGCGGCGCCGCCCGGATCACCGTCGTCGACCCGGTCGCCTCCCGGCGCGAACGCGCCCTCGGCTTCGGCGCCACCGACGCCATCGCCCCCGAGCAACTCAAGCACGCCGCACGCGAGTTGCCCGCCGGCGGCTACGACCACGTGTTCGAGGCGGTCGGCCGGGCCGCCACCGTCCGGGCCGGCTACGACGCCGCCCGGCGCGGCGGCGCCGTCGTGGTGATCGGCGCCGGCGCCCAGGACGACAAGGTCGCCTTCAGCATGGGCGAACTCTTCTTCAACGAGAAGCGCCTGCTGCCCTCGCTGTACGGCGGCGGCGACGTCCGCCGCACCGTCGACCTGGCGGTCGACCTGTGGCGCGCCGGACGCCTCGACCTGGCCGGCATGATCACCCACCGGCTGCCGCTGGCCCGGGTCAACGAGGCGATCGCCCAGATGCGGGCCGGCGAGGCGCTGCGCACCGTCCTGCTCACGGACTGACCCGCCCGCCGACGACCGGACGCCCCCGGCCCCCGCCAGGACGGCGACGGGGACCGGGGGCGCCGGACCGGGATCAGCGGCGGTGCCGCCCGTGCGGGTCCGCCTCCGGCGCGTCGTCGTTGGCGGTGGTCCCCCGGTGCCGGCCGTGCGCCCCGCCGTCGGCGGTCTCGTCGCCGCCCGGCGCGCGGTGGCCGTGCTCGGTGCTGTCGTCGATGGACTCGGACATCAGGTCAGTCTTCTCCGTGCGAAGGAAACGGTCGTGGCCGGTGCGGCCGAACATCGTCCGACCCTACCGAAACCGGGAGCGAAACCAGCGGCTCACGAGTGCGCGCATCCAGGGGCTCGGGGAACGGCGAGGCCCTGGATGCGGGCGGCTCCTGCCGCTCGGCGCATCGGCTCCGGGTTCCGTGCCGGACGCGCAGCAGCACGAACCCTTCGACGGGCTCCGGCCGTCAGCAGCACGGACCCGCCGTTCCCCGGGCCCCCGTGGTGGATCCCGCCGTCCGCCCCCGGGCCCCTGATCGCGCTTCCCGCCGTTGCGCGCCCCCTGCGCAGCACGCGCGGTAGAACGGCGAGAGCACCTGGAGGTCGGCGTGGCCGGCCAGCAGCGGGCCGGATGCCTCCAGGAGCAGGACGCGGTCGGCGCGCATCGCCGAGTCGATCCGGTGGGCGATGACGATCAGGGTGCCGGGGCGGGCGGCGAACGCCTCCTCCGCCCGGCGTTCGGCTTCCGCGTCGAGGTGGCAGGTGGCCTCGTCCAGTACGACGACCGGGGCGGGGGAGAGGAACGTCCGGGTCAGGGCCAGCAGTTGGCGCTCGCCCGCGGACAGCGCGGCCGGGTCGGCGATCCGGGCGTCGAGGCCGCCGAGCCGGGCCAGCAGCCGGGCCGAACCCACCCGGTGGGCCGCGGTGGCGATCCGGGCGTCGCCGTGGTCGCCGGACGGCCAGCACAGGTTCTCCCGGACGGTGCCCGCGAAGACGTACGCCTCCTGCGGGACGAGCGCCAGCCGGGCGGCCCGCGCCGGACCGGACAGCGCGGCCGGGTCCTGCCCGCCGACCAGCACCCGGCCCGCGTCCGGGGACAGCAGCCCCGCCAGCAGTGCCGCCAGGGTCGACTTCCCGGTGCCGCTCGGACCGACCACGGCCAGGTGCGCGCCCGGCCGCAGCTCGAAGTGCACGCCCTCCAGCACCGGTTCGGCGCTCCCCGGGTGGGCGAACCGCAGACCGCGGACGCTCAGCGAACCGTCACCGGGCCCGGCGGACGCGGGGCCCGGGGCGGGCTGCGCGGGCACCGGCGCGGCCGGCGGGACGGGACAGGCCGCCGTCAGCCGCTCCAGCACCACCGCCAGGTCCAGCAGCCAACTGCCCAGCATCCCGGCCAAGGCCCTTACCGCGGGCTCCAGTTGCTGCAACAGGTAGGTGGCCACGCCCAGCACCTGGCCCGCCGACAGCCAGCCGCGGCCGACCATCCACGGCGCCGCGCAGACCACCGCCAGCAGCGGCAGCCGCCCGCCCACCGCGACCGTCAGCGACCGGACCGCCGCCGCCCGGCCCACCGCCCGGACCGCCTCGCCCTGCGCCTCCACCAGCGCCGACAGGTCCGCCGACACCCGCTGCTGCGCGCCGCACGCCGCCACGTCCCGCAGCCCGGCGAACGCCCGGCCCGCCTCGGCCGCGATCCGCTCGTCCGCCAGCACCACCGCCCGGCGGCGCACCACCAGCGGACCCAGCAGCCGCACGAACAGCGCCCCCGAGAGCAGCAGCGGCAGCAGCACCAGCGGCAGCACCGCCGGAGCCAGCACCCCCAGGCCCAGCAGCGCCGCCAGCAGCCCGAAGCCCACCCCGCGCGCACTGCGCAGCAGCGTCGCGGTCAACTGCCGTGCGGACTCCACCTGTTCGGTGATCCGGGCGATCTCCGCCGGGCCGTCCGGAACCGGCCGGGCCAGCGCCCCGTGCACCACCCGCGCCACCAGGGCGTCCCGCAGCGGCTCCACCACCCCGGCGAGGTGCGGGAACACCGCCCGCGCCGCGAGGGCGCGCAGCGCCGTCACCACCCCCAGCCCGCCCAGCCAGCCGAACCCCACCCCCGGACGCCCCGCCAGGAACCCCCGGTCGGCCGCCGCCGCCACCAGCAACCCCGAACACAGCGCCGGCAGCGCCTCCACCGCCGACCACCCCGCCAGCCCCCACCACGCCCGCCGGGGCACCACCGCCACCAACTCCCGCAGCCCCCGCCCACCCAGCGCCCGCCGATGCCGCCCCACGAAAACCGCTCCTCGCGCCGTGTGCCGTGATACAGAACCGGAAGCAGATGCGCGCTCCGGCAGTGAACCGCCCGCAGCCACGGGCCCGCCGTTCTTGTCGAGCCCCTGGCGGTGCTCTCCGGCCTACCGGGGCCGGGCTTCCAGGGCCGCGCCCGCGAGGGTCGACCGGTAGGCCGGGTCGGCGAGCAGGGCGGTGTGGGTGTCGATCGCCCGGACCCGGCCGGCGTCCAGCCAGAGCACGAGTCCGGCGCGGGCCGCGACCGCCGCGCGGTGGGTGACGACCAGGCGGGTGCGGCCCCGGGTGGACTCGTGCAGGGCCAGGTCCACCTGGTGCTCGGTGGCCGCGTCCAGGCTGGACGTCGCGTCGTCGAGCACCACCACCCGGGCGTCCCCGGCCAGCAGTCTGGCGAGTCCGAGTCTCTGCAACTCGCCGCCGGAGAGCTGGAGTTCACCCATCGGGGTGCGTCCGCCGTGCGGCAGCCGGGACAGGAAGCCGTCCGCCCGGGCCGCCGCCAGGGCCGCCGGGTCCGCGCCCTCCAGGGCCTCGTCCAGGGACGGGCCGATCAGCATCGGCCGCTCGAACGCGTAGCCGACCGCGCGGCGGCGCTCCGCGACCGACAGGGCCGCCACCGGCACCCCGTCGACCAGCACCTCGCCGCCGTCCGGCAGCCGCAGTCCGCCCGCCAGCGCGGCCAGCAGCGACTTGCCCGCGCCCGAGCGTCCGACCACCGCGACCGTCGTGCCGCCCGGCACCGTCAGCTCCAGCGGGCCGAACACCACCGCGCCCTCGTCGTCCCGCACCAGCACCGAACGGAACACCAACTCGCCCGGCCCGTCCGGAAGTTCACGCCCACCCGCGCCGGGCCCCGGCAGTTCGTCGACCTCCCGCAGCCGGGCCAGTCCGGCCCGCGCGTGCGCCACTCCCACCAGGGACTCCACCTGCTCGAAGAACCCCAGCCCCAGCGCCGCCCACCCCGCCGCGGCCGCGAACGCCCCCGCCGGCAGCCGCCCCGCCGCCACCAGTTGGCCCGCCGTGCCCAGCACCGTCAGCTCCACCGCCGCCACCAGCAGCGTCACCTGGCCCACCGTCCGGCGCTGCGCCAGCCACAACGTCCGTCCCGCGTCCCCGAGTTCGGGCAGCACGCCGAGCACCCGGGCCGCCTCCCGGTGCTCCGCCCCGGCCGCCCGCACCGTCCGGATCCCGCTCAGCGCGTCCGCCAACCGGTCCGCCAGCCGCCCCTGCGCCTCCTGGTAGCGGACGAACGCGTCCTCCGCCGTCCGCATGAACAGCCGCACCAGCACCACCCCCGGCAGCACCCCGGCGAAGAAGGCCGCCGCCAGCCACGGCGACAGCAGCCCCAGCCCCAGCACCGCCCCCGCCGACGTCACCAGCGCCGTCGCCGCCCCCAGCCGGGCCGCCCGCGCCGCCCCCGCGTCCGCCGCCGCACCCACCAGCCGGGCCGTCAGGTCGCCCGGCCCCGGCCGCTCCCCGCACAGCCGCTCCACCGCCGACGGGAACGGCCGCAGCCACAGCACCCGCCGCAGCAGTGACCCGCGCAGCGCCACGGTGTCCGCCGCCGTGCACGCCGGCCCGGCCGCCGCGGCCACCGCCGACGCCGCCGCACCCACCGCCAGCAGCGCCGCCAGCCCCCCGACCGCCCAGCCCGCCGGACGGCCCGCCAGCACCGCGTCCAGCACCACCCCCGCCACACCCGGCAGGGCCAGCGTCGCCGCCGCCTCCAGCGGCACCGACACGGTCAGCGCGACCGACGACCCACGCACGAGAACTCCCGTTCGAACGACGATTGTTGAGCACGGAACGGACAGGGGAGGGCCGTGCCCGCCCCCGCGAACGGGAGCGGACACGGCCCGGGCGAGGCGCCCCGGGTCAGCTGATCGTGAAGACCAGGCAGGTCAGGATCAGACAGGTGAACTGGCACCCGCTGCCGTGGCCGCCCAGCTCGACGGTCTCCAGCTCCGGCAGCTCCTGCAGGGCCGCGAGGTCGGTCTCGAACGAAGCCGTGTTCTCCATGGTGTTTCCCTCCCTATGGGGTTCCGCCGGACACGGACGTGCCCGACGACCGCGGCGGCGCACCGCCGCGGATCCTGCTCCCGCACGCACCCGGCGCCGGGAAGTCTGGGTGTTCCTGACCGGACGCCAGGTCGGACGTCAGGTCGGACGGCCGGTGCGCAGGAAGCCCGCCAGCAGCTCGTGCACCGCCGCCGCGCCCTCCTCGGCGAGCACCTCGTGGCCCGCCCCCGCCGCCTCCACGTACCGGAAGTCGACGCCCTCCACCCGCCCCAGCCGCAGCAGTTCGTGCCGCAGCGAACGGGACTGGCCGACCGGCACCACCTCGTCCCGGTCCCCGTGCACCACCAGCAGCGGCGCGTGCAGCCGGTGCGCCACCCGCAGCACGTCGCGCGGGCCCAGCGCGTCGTCCAGCTCCCGGTCGCCGCCCAGCCGGGCCGTCAGCGCCCGCACCGGCGCCGCCGCCTCCGCCAGCAGCCGCCCGCCGGACAGGAACGGCGCCACCACCGCGCACCGCGACACCGCCCCCACCGGGGCGTGCGCCGCCGCCAGCAGCGCCAGGAACGCGCCGTAGCTCACCCCGAACAGGGCCGGCGGCTCCAGGCCCAGCGCGGCCCGCTGCCCCGCCACGCCCTCCAGCAGCGCCAGCACGTCCTCCAGGTCCGGCCCGCCCCAGGCGCCCCGGATCGCCATCGCGTACTCCGGGCCGTACCCCGTCGAACCGCGCTGGTTCGGCGCCAGCACCGCCAGGCCCTCCGCCGCCATCCGCTGCAGCGCCGGATCGAACTCCAACCGCCAGGCGTCCGCCGGGCCGCCGTGCAGCGCCAGCACCAGGTGCGGCGCCGACAGCCACGACTCGCCGCCGTACACCACCGCCTCGACCGGACCCGCCGGACCGGCCAGCTCCAGGCACTGCGCCGACCGCCACCGGCCGCCGTCCCCCGGCGCCGCCGACCCGTCCAACCGCCAGCCCGCCGGGGCCCGCACCGCGACCCGCTCCGCGAGCCGTTCCACGGGCGGGGCGTCCAGCGGCGCCAGCGCCAACGGCAGCGCCATCGGGGCCGGCCGGGCGGGCGGCTCCGCGGCCAGCAGCGCCGCCACGTCCAGGGTGGCCAGCGCCGCCGGACGGTCCGGCGCCGAGTACGGCATCCGCAGCCCCGCCGCCGACCAGTGCCCCACCGCGCCCAGCCGCCCCGGCGGCACCGGCAGCGGACGCACCTGCTTCCCGCCCGCCCGCCACAGCACCAGCGTCGACGCCGCACCGTGGTCCACCTGCAGCACCACCTGCGGCTCCGCCCCCGGCACCAGCCCCGGCGCCACCGCCACCGGACGCAGCAACCGCCCCGGCTGGTGCAGGCAGTCCGGGAACCGCACCGGCTCACCGCCGCCGATCAGCGCCCAGCCGAGCCGGTCCACCCCCGGCGCGTCACTGCGCAGCATCCCGAAACCCGTCGCCGGATCGAACAGCACCAGCCGGTCGTTGCTGCTCTCGCCCAACTCCAACAGCGGTGTGGTGGTGCCCAGTTCGAGGTCCAGCACGACGGTCTTCACCATCCCGCCGACCACCCGGTCCAAGGCCAGCAGCCGCCCCGCCGCGTCCAGCCACACCCCGCCGCCGTGCAACCCCGGCAACTGCGCCACCTCCCGCGGCGCCGACCCGTCCGCCGCCAGCAGCCACACCGTCGTCACCGGACGGGTGTCCGTCCCCAGCAGCACCGCGACCGGCGCGGCCCCGCCCGGCAGCGCGAGCATCCGCAACCCCGGCATCCGCACCGTCGCCAACGGCACCTCCGGCTCCCCGGCCGCCAGCAGCACCAGCGCGTGCCGGTCCCCGTCGTGCCGGCACACCAGCACCCGGCCGTCCGGCAACGCGAGCAACTGCGCCCGCAAGCCCTCCTCCGACGGCAACGCGACCGGCTCCGCCGGCCCGTCCGCCGGCAACCGCCAACTCTCCGCGTACCACCCGCCGTCGGCCCCGGCAGCGAGGCACGCGGCGTGCGAGCCGTCACCGGCGAAGGTGAAGCTGAGCCGCCGCAACGCGAGGTGCACGGTCTGCGTGCTCATCGGGGGGATCACCTTTCAAGCGGACGAAGGGGGACGAACCAGGGGCTCGGGGAACGGCGAGGCCGTGGCTGCTGACGGTTCACTGCCGGTGCGTGCGTGGGCTTCTGGTTCTGTTCAAGACACGCAGCAGCACGGACCTCCGATGGGCTCCGGCCACCAGCAGCATCGACTCGCCGTTCCCCGAGCCCCTACCTATGGCAGCCAGATCCGGGGCCCGCCGTGGCGGAGGCGGAGGAGGAAGGCGAGCGGGCCGGCGGTGCCGGTGCCGTAGGCGGGGGTGGCGGTGGTGCCGGTCTCGTCGGGGAGGACCAGGAGGCCGTCCTGGAGGGCGGTGCGGGCGGCGATCAGGGCGGCGAGGTCCCGGGCGCCCTGGCGGAAGCGGGTCTCGCCGGTGGCTTCGGCGAGGTCGAGCAGGTACTCGCCGTTCCCGGCGAGGCCGTGGCAGGCGCTGGTGCCGGCGTGCCAGCGGGCGTTCAGGACGGCCCGGCCGGCGGCCAGGGCGAGGCGGTGGGAGTCGGGGTCGCCGGTGGCCCGCCAGTGGTGGAGGAGGAAGGTGCCGACGCCGGAGGAGCCGCTGCACCAGTGGGCGAGGCGGACGTGGTCGGGGTCGCCGTGGCTCTGCGGCCACCACGCGGCGGGGCCGTCGTGGCGGGCGGTGGCGGCCAGGGTGCGGGCGGCGCGGTCGGCCGCGGCGCGGGCGCTGCGGGCGGTGTCGGCGTGGTCGGGGTCGCCGCTGTCCGCGAGGACGCCAGCGGCGGCGAGCAGGAAGGCGCCGATGCCCGCGACGCCGTGGGCGTGGCCGAGGTGGGTGGCGCCGGCCAGCGCGGAGTCGAAGTCGGCGGGGACGGGCCAGACCGTTCCGTACGGTTCCTCGTGGGCGGCGGCGATCAGGTGCCGGGCGCAGCGGGCGGCGCGGTCGAGGAAGGTGCGGGCGCCGGTGGCGCGGTGGGCGCGGAGCTGGGCGAGTCCGGCTCCGGCGGCGCCGTGGCAGACGTCGGGGTTGGGCCAGTCGAGCGGGAGCCGGACGGCGAGTCCGGCGGCGCGTTCGGCCAGGCCGGGGTCGTCGAGGGCGTCGGCGGCGTCGAACAGGGCCCAGGCGGTGCCGGCCCGGCCGAAGTGCAGGCCGGGCAGCACGACGGGTTCGGCGGCGCAGCGGCGTTCGATCCAGGCGGCGGCGGTGGCGGCGGTGGTCCGGGCGCGTTCGCGGGCGGGGCCGGGCAGCGGGGCGAGGGCGGCCCGGGCGAGCAGGGCGAGGACGCCGGCCGCGCCGTGCTGGACGTTGCACGGGTCGGTGAGCCGGCCGTTCGGGACGGTCGGCCAGAGTCGGTCGGGGCGCTGCGGGGTGGCGCTGCGGGCGAGGTCGCGCAGTCCGTCGTGCAGCAGCCGGTCCAGTGCGGGCGGGGCGACCGGTGCGGCGGAGGCGGCGGGGGCGGGGGCGGGTGCGGCGGTGAGTCCGGCGCGGACCCGGTCCAGGCTCCAGCGCCGGTCGGCGGCCTCGGCGCGCAGGCCGAGCACCAGCGGGGCGAGCCGGCGGGCGGTGTCGCCCTCGCGGGCGGCCAGGGCCAGCCAGCGGCCCAGCCGGTCGGCGACCGGACGGGTCGGCGGCAGGTCCCCGGGGAGCAGCGGGTCGTGACCGGTGGCGAGCAGGAAGTACAGGCCGCCGAGGGCGTACAGGTCGGCGCCGTGGGCGGCCCGGCCGGTCGGCTGCGGGCCGGAGTGTTCGGGGGCGCGGTAGCCGGGGGTGCCCGCGGAGCCGGCCAGCGCCCCGGCGGGGACGGCGAGTTCGAGGTCGACCAGGCGGACCCCGCCGTCCGGGGCGACCAGCACGTTGCCGGGGGAGAGGTCGCGCAGGACGAGTCCGCGGCGGTGCACCTGCTCGACCAGGTCGAGCAAGGCGAGCGCCAGCGGCCCGGCCTCGGCCCAGGGGACGTCCGGGGTGCCGTCGTGGCGCAGCCGGGCGGCGACCCAGCTGCCCAGGGCCTGGCCGGGGACGCGCTCCTGGACCAGGAACAGCGAGTCCTGCTGCTCGACCAGGGCGTGCACCCGGGGGGTGAGGCCGCTGTCGGCGAGCCGGCCGAGCAGGTCGGCCTCGTGGCGCAGGGCGGTGCGGGCGTCGGTGCCGGCCCGGTCGACCTCGATGTGCGCCCGGGCCTGCTTGACCACCACCTCGGTGCCGGTGGTCCGGTCGCTGCCCAGGAAGACCCCGCCCTTGGCGCTGTGCCGCAGCGCGGCGGTGAGCGCCCAGCGGCCGTCCAGCAGCACGCCGCCGCGCCGGGCGCCGGGGCCGGGCTGGGCGGGCACCTGGGCCGGGCCGCCGGGTGCCGGGCCGCTGGACGCCGGGCCGCTGGACGCCGGGCCGCTGCCGGCCGGGGCCGGTTCGCCGCCGGTGGTCGATCCCGCCCCCTCGACGGGGTCGGCCACCCAGGACGGACGGCGGTAGACGGCGGTGCGGGCGTCCTCGACCAGGGCGCCGCCGGGGGCGCGCAGCACCGGGCGGTAGGCGCCGTCGTTGCCGAGCACCGAGCGGCCGGCGAACGCGCCGTAGCGGTAGTGCACCAGGCTGCCGGGGCGGTACGGGCGGTCGGAGAGGATCACCGGTCCGGGCATTCCCGCGGTGGCGAGGTGGAGTTCCCCGGCGAGCCGCCGGAATTGCTCGTCGTCGCCCGGGTAGACGGTGAGGAATTTCCCGGCCGAGCCGCGATCGCTGTTCCGGGAATTGATTTCGTGGAGCTTCTCCCGGTCGGCGGTGAATTTGAACGCGCACGGGTCCCCGGCAATGACCGCGGCGACCGCGGACAGCACCTCGACCGCCACCGAGGAGGCCGCGCTGACGTGCAGCTTCCAGCCCTGCTCGGGCAGTCCGCGGCCGGGCGGCCGCACCGTGCACCAGAAGCCCTCGACCGCGACCGTCCAGTCGCCGTCGCCTCCCCGGGCCCTGCTGCCGGCCACGGCCGCCCGCGCCACCTCCACCAACGTGCCGTCCACACCCGGCCCGTCGTCGACCGGACCCGGCCCCCCAGCCCTGCGCAGCGGTGTGCCCGCCCCCATCTGCTTCACACCCCTTCGCGGTGGACTCGACCGAACGGTCTGCGGAAGTCACGAGAGCCTCGGCGGCGCCCGCCGAATTCACCCGCACTCCGCACGGGATTCCACGCGTCGCAGCTGGGAATTGCGGCCGGTCGCCTTTTTCGACCCCCCAGGTCGAGGCAACTCTCGTTCGCAGGACTAGAAGTTACTTTCGGGGAGGGTGTGACTCAACACCGGCCGGGTCACTTCACCCGTAAGGGTGATCCGTTTTCGTTTTCGAACGCGTTCGCCCCGGAGCGCGCGGCCGGGGCGCACCGCGCGGCCACCGGCCCTTTCCGTCCCGCGGGCCCGCCGGGGCGGCGCCGCGGGCCCGCGTTCGCCGCTTCCCACCGGGTTGACGAGCAGGTGTACGACAGTGGCGCCCGGTCCGCACACCGGAGCGGGACCGGGCCCGGCCGTGGCACGCGGTAGTCTCGACAGGTGCCGAAACTGTCCGACGTCATCGCCGTGCTCGAAGAGGTCTACCCCCCGCGCTGGGCGGAGTCCTGGGACGCGGTGGGCCTGGTCTGCGGCGACCCGGAGGCGGAGGTCCGCCGGGTGCTGTTCGCCGTCGACCCCGTCCGGGCCGTGGTGGACGAGGCCGTCGAGTGGGGTGCCGACCTGCTGGTCACCCACCACCCCCTCTACCTGCGCGGCACCACCACCGTCGCCGCGACCGGCTCCAAGGGCCGGGTGGTGCACACCCTGATCAAGCACGACATCGCGCTGCACGTCGCGCACACCAACGCCGACCACGCCGACCCCGGCGTCTCGGACGCGCTGGCCGAGGCGGTCGGGCTGAAGGTGACCGGTCCGCTGGTGGCCGACCCGACCGACCCGGCGGGCCGCCGGGGCAGCGGCCGGATCGGCGAACTGCCGGAGCCGATGACGCTGGCGGCCTTCGCCGCGCAGGTCGCCGCCGGGCTGCCCGCCACCGCCGCGGGCGTCCGCGCCGCCGGCGACCCGGATCGGCCCGTCCGCCGGGTCGCGGTCTGCGGCGGCTCCGGCGACTCCTTCCTGGCCGAGGCCCGCGCGGCCGGCGTGGACGCGTACGTCACCGCCGACCTGCGGCACCACCCGGCCTCCGAAGCCACCGAGGCGGCCCCGGTCGCCCTGGTCGACGCCGCGCACTGGGCCACCGAGTGGCCCTGGCTCACCCTCGCCGCCCGCGAGCTCACCGGCCGCGCCGACAGCCGCGGCTGGCCGCTGGAGACCCGCGTCTCCACCCGGGTCACCGACCCGTGGACGGCGCACGCGCCGATGCCGTACGCCCCCTGACCTCTCCCGCTTCACCAACTCAACAGGAGCCCTGCCGCGTGAACGCCGCGCCCGCCGACCAGATCCGCCTGCTCGACCTGCAGGCCCTCGACTCCCGCCTCGACCAGCTGGCCCACCGGCGCCGCACCCTGCCCGAGCACGCCGAGATCGACAAGGCCACCGCCGACCACAACGCCCTCAAGGACCTGGTCGTCGCCGCCCAGGCCCAGCTCGGCGACACCACCCGCGAGCAGGCCAAGGCCGAGGCGGACGTCGAGCAGGTCCGCAGCCGGGCCGCCCGCAACCAGCAGCGGATGGACTCCGGCGCGGTCTCGCCCAAGGACCTGGAGAACCTCCAGCACGAGAACGCCTCGCTGGCCAAGCGCCAGGGCGACCTGGAGGACATCGTCCTGGAGGTCATGGAGCGCCTGGAGTCCGCCCAGACCCGGGTGGTCGAGCTGACCGCCCGGCTGGAGCACTCCTCCGTCGTGGTCGCCGAGGCCGAGGGCCGCCGGGACGCCCAGTTCGCCGAGATCGACGGCCAGGTCGAGAAGGTCCGCCGCGACCGCGAGGCCATCGCCCACGTCATCCCCGCCGACCTGATGAAGTCCTACCTGCGCCTGCGCGAGCAGCAGGGCGGCGTCGGCGCGGCCCGCCTCTACCAGCGCCGCTGCGAGGGCTGCCGCACCGAGTTCTCGATCACCGAGTTCAACGCGATCAAGGCCGAGCCCGCCGACAAGGTGCTGCGCTGCGAGAACTGCGGCCGGATCCTGGTCCGCACCGGCGAGTCGGGCGTCTGACCCCCGTGGCCGGTCCGGTGGCGGGTGCCAGGTACGTGGTCGAGGCCGACGGCGGCTCCCGGGGCAACCCGGGGCCGGCCGGCTACGGCGCGGTGGTCCGCGACGCCGACACCGGGCAGGTCCTGGTCGAGGCCGCCGAGTACCTCGGCCACGCCACCAACAACGTCGCCGAGTACCGGGGCCTGATCGCCGGCCTCAAGGCCGCCCGCGACCTCGACCCGGACGCCCGGGTCGAGGTCCGGATGGACTCCAAGCTGGTCGTCGAGCAGATGTCCGGGCGCTGGCAGGTCAAGCACCCCGACATGCGCCCGCTGGCCGCCGAGGCCCGCACCGTCCTGCCCGCCGGGCACGTCACGTACGAGTGGATCCCGCGCGAGCGCAACAAGACCGCCGACCGGCTCGCCAACGAGGCGATGGACGCGGGGCAGCGCGGCCGCCAGTGGGAGCCCGCGCCCCGGCCCGCCGCCCCGGTCTCCTCCGGCACGGCGGACGAACCGCTGCCCGCCGCCTCCGCCCCCCGGGCCGGCCGGGCCGCGCCCGCCGACCTCGGCACCCCCACCACCCTGGTGCTGCTGCGCCACGGCGAGACCCCGCTCACCCCGCTCAAGCGCTTCTCCGGCAGCACCGGCAGCGACCCGGGCCTGTCCGAGAAGGGCCGCTGGCAGGCCGAGCGCGCCGCCGAGGCGCTGGCCGCCCGCGGCACCGTGCAGGCCGTGGTGGCCTCCCCGATGCTGCGCACCCGGCAGACCGCCGAGGCCACCGCCCGCCGGCTCGGCCTGGAGGTGCGGATCGAGGAGGGTCTGCGCGAACTCGACTTCGGCCGCTGGGAGGGACTCACCTTCGCCGAGGTGATGGAACGCCACCCCGCCGACCTCACCAGCTGGCTCGGCTCCGCCAAGGTCAAGCCCACCGGCAGCACCGAGTCCCTCACCACGCTGGCCCAGCGGGTCGCCCAGGCCCGCGACCGGATCACCACCCGGTACGCCGGGCGGACCGTCCTGGTGGTCTCGCACGTCAGCCCGATCAAGACCCTGGTCCGGCTCGCCCTCGGCGCCCCGCCGGACGCCGTGCACCGGATGGAACTGTCCGCGGCCTCGCTCTGCGCCGTCCAGTACTACCGCGACGGCAACGCCTCGGTGCGGCTGCTCAACGACACCTCGCACCTGCGCTGAGCCCCCGGCGGCGCTGCTCAGTGGACGTCGGTCACCACGACGTCCAGCTGCCAGGGCTTGCGGTCGGTGCCGCGCGCCGAGACCTCCACCCGGTGGCCCAACTGCTCCAGCGCGTCCACCAGTTCACCCGGCGCGGCCGGCTCCAGGCCCGCCGCCAGCAGGTCGCGCACCAGCCGGCCCTTGGTGGCCTTGTTGAAGTGCGACACCACCGAGCGCTTCGGCACCCCGTCCACCAGGCGCTCCTGCAGCACCCGCACCGTCACCGTCCGGCCCGCGACCGGGCCCGCGGGCTTCCAGGCCGCCGCGTACGCCGAACTGCGCAGGTCCAGCACCAGCCCGTCCGCGACCCCGGGCAGCACCGCGTCCAACTCGCCCCGCCAGTACGCGCCCAGTGCGCCCAGCGGCGGCAGCTTCACACCCATCGAGCAGCGGTACGGCGGGATCCGGTCGCCGATCCGCACCGCGCCCCACAGCCCCGAGAACACCAGCAGCGAACGCTCCGCCCGGGCGTACGCCGCCTCGTCCAGCTTCGCCAGGCCCAGGTTGTCGAACAGCACCCCGGTGTACACCTCGCCCGCCGGACGGGCCCCCGCCGACAGCAGCCCGGCGTTCTTCGCCACCTCCCCGCGCAGCCCCTTGCTCAGCCCCAGCACCCCGGCCGCCCGCTCCTCGTCCCCCGCGCACAACTCCACCAGCGCCGCCAGCACCCGCCCCCGCGCCGCGGTCAGCCCCGGCAGCGACAGCCCCGCCAACTCCACCGGCACCCCGGCCTCCGGCGCGGCCTTCCCCTCCGACGGCGGCAGCAGAACCAGCACGGCGACACCCCTTCAACAACCTGTAGCACCCGAACCCGCCCCACCCTAACGATCCGCCCGCCCGCACCCCGAATCCCCGCCGCCCGAGCGGACCCGGCCGTCCGGGCCCGGCGCCGGGGCGCCGTCCCTCCGGTGGTCAATCCCCGTACGCCACAACCGCCTTCACGGCTGTTTCAGCGCGCCTTCCACGCCACCGCCGCTTACGCTGCGACCATGCCGCGCCGACACCTCAGCGTCCGGGCCGCCCAGACCGCCAGGATCAACACCGAGCTCGCCGAACTCAGGACCCGTCTGGAGATCCGCACCGACTGGTCGCCGGAAGTGCTCGCGGAGGCCGACCGGGCGGCCGCGCTGCCCCGGCTGCCGGAGTTCGACGCCACCGACCTGGACCTGTTCACCCTCGACCCGCCGGACTCCCGCGACCTCGACCAGGCCGTGCAGCTGTCCCGGCGCGGCACCGGCTACCGGGTGCACTACGCGATCGCCGACGTCGGCGCGTTCGTCGTCCCGGGCGGGGCGATCGACACCGAGGCCGCGCACCGGGTGCAGACGCTGTACTTCCCGGACGGGAGCGTGCCGCTGCACCCGGCCCGGCTGTCCGAGGGAGCGGCCAGCCTGCTGCCCGGCGAGCTGCGGCCCGCCCTGCTCTGGCAGCTCGACCTGGACGCCGACGGGGAGCTGCTCCTGGCCGACCTGCGCCGGGCCCGGGTCCGCTCCCGCCGCCGGCTCGACTACGCGGGCGCCCAAGGCCCGATCGACGCGGGCGGCGCGGACGGGCAGCTCGCCCTGCTCGCCGAGGTCGGCGCCCTGCGCGAGGAGCGGGAGCGGGCGCGCGGCGGGGTCAGCCTGCCGGTGCCCGAGCAGGAGGTGAGCGCCGAGGACGGCGGCTACCGGCTCGGCTACCGGGCGCCGCTGCCGGTCGAGGGCTGGAACGCGCAGGTCTCGCTGCTCACCGGCATGGCCGCCGCCCAACTGATGCTGGACGCCGGGACGGGCCTGCTGCGCACCCTGCCCGCAGCCCCGGAGTCCGCGTACGCCCGGCTGCGCCGCACCGCCGCCGCGCTCGGCGTTCCCTGGCCCGACGGGCTGCCGTACCCGGCGCTGATCCGCTCGCTGGACCCGGGCCGGACCGCCGACGCGGCCTTCCTGAACGAGTGCACCGGCCTGCTGCGCGGCGCCGGCTACCGGGCCTTCGACACCGCCCGCGGCACCGCCCCGCCCGCCGACCCGGGCCACGCCGCGCTGGCCGCCCCGTACGCGCACTGCACCGCGCCGCTGCGCCGGCTGGGCGACCGGTACGCGCTGGAGGTGTGCGCGGCGGTGGCGGGCGGCACCGACGTGCCGGGCTGGGTGCGGGACGCGCTGCCGCTGGTGCCGGGGCTGATGGAGGCGGGCGACCGGCGGGCGCACGAGGTGGAGCGGGCCTGCGTGGACCTGGTGGAGACCGAGCTGCTGCGCGGCCGGGAGGGCGAGGAGTTCGAGGCGGTGGTGGTGGAGGTGGACGAGCGCCGCCCCACGGTGGGCACGGTGCAGCTGCGCGACCCGGCAGTGGTCGCCAAGTGCGACGCCCCGGAGCGGCTGCCGCTGGGCCGCCGGGTGACCGTCCGGCTCACCCTGGCCGATCCGGCGGCCCGGACGGTCCGGTTCGCGCTGGCGGCGCAGGGGTAGCCGAGGGGCCGGAGGGTCCCAGGAAGCATTCATGAAATGGTGGGATGATCGGATGATGAGCCGACCGATCACCGCGCCGGACCGCCGTCACAGGCTGCTGATCCTGGCCATCTGCTGCCTCAGCCTGTTCATCGTCGGCCTGGACAACACCGTCGTGAACATCGCCCTGCCCGCGATCCAGCGGGACCTGGACGCGCCCGCCTCCGGCCTGCAGTGGGTGATCGACGCCTACACGCTGGTGCTGGCCTCGCTGCTGATGCTCTCCGGCTCGGTGGCCGACCGGATCGGCCGCAAGCGGGTGTTCATGACCGGGCTGGTGCTGTTCGTGCTCGGCTCGCTGCTGTGCAGCCTCGCCCCCGGCCTCGGCTGGCTGATCGGCTTCCGCGCGGTGCAGGCGGTCGGCGGCTCGATGATGAACCCGGTGGCGATGTCGATCATCACCAACACCTTCACCGACCCCAGGGAACGGGCCCGGGCGATCGGCGTCTGGGGCGGCGTGGTCGGCATCAGCATGGCGCTCGGCCCGCTGATCGGCGGCTTCCTGGTGGACAGCGCGGGCTGGCCGTCGATCTTCCTGATCAACGTGCCGGTCGGCCTGGCCGCCTGCCTGCTGACCCACCGCCACGTCCCGGAGTCCCGCTCGCCCCGGCCCCGCCGGCTCGACCCGGTCGGACAGCTGCTGATGGTGGTGCTGCTCGGCTGCGGCACCGCCGCGATCATCGAGGGACCCGGCCACGGCTGGACCTCGCCCGGCATCCTCACCCTGACCGGGCTCGCCGTCGCCGCACTGGTCGCCTTCCCGCTGTGGGAACTGCGGGTCGCCGAACCGCTGATCGACCCCCGGTTCTTCCGCAGCGCCCCGTTCACCGGCGCCACCGTCACCGCGGTCTGCGCGTTCGCGGCGCTCGGCGGCTTCCTCTTCCTCAACACCCTCTACCTGCAGGACGTCCGCCACTACACCCCGGTGGTGGCGGGCCTGTGGACGCTCCCGATGGCCGGCCTCACCCTGGTCGCCGCCCCGCTGTCCGGCCGGATCGTGGCCGGACGCGGCCCGCGCCTGCCGCTGCTGGTCGCCGGAGCGGCGATCGCCGCCAGCGGACTGCTGCTGACCCGGCTGACCGCCGACTCCTCCGCACTCCTGCTGCTGCCCGCGTACGCCCTGTTCGGCGTCGGCTTCGGCCTGGTCAACGCCCCGATCACCAACTCCGCGGTCTCCGGCATGCCGCTCTCCCAGGCCGGAGTGGCCGCCGCGGTCGCCTCCACCAGCCGCCAGGTCGGCCAGTCACTCGGCGTCGCGGTGATCGGCACCGTGGTCACCAGCGCGGTCGCCTCGGCCGGCGGCTTCACCCCCGCCACCCACGCCGGCTGGTGGATCGTCACCGGCCTCGGCCTGACCGTCCTGCTCCTCGGCCTGCTCACCACCACCCCCCGGGCGGCCGCCACCGCGGCCCGGGTCGCCGCCCGCTTCGACCAGCCGACGGACGGCGCCCGGAAGGACCCGGCCGGGCACGCGCGCTGACCGGTTCCGGCGGCGGGCGGTGGACTGCGTCCTGAGCAGCGGGCGACCTGGACGCCGACCCGGGCGGCGGGCGGCGGGCGGTGGGCTGTGACCCGGGCGGCGGGCGGCCGTGCGGCTCCGACTCCGTGCGGCTCCGGTGCCGTGCGGTGGGGCGCCGCGGGCGGTGCCCGCCGGCCGGCTCGTCCGCCGGGTCTGTCCGCGGCGCGCTCGGTCAGTCGGGGGCGGCGGCCGGGAACTCCACCGTGACGGTCAGTCCGCCGTGCGGACCCGGGACGGCCCGGAGCCCGGCGTCGTGGGCCTCGGCGATCGCGCGGACGATCGAGAGGCCGAGCCCCAACCCCTCGGTCCGGGCGGCCCGGGTCGCGTCGAGCCGCTGGAAGGGCTGGAACAGCCGCTCGACCTGGTCCGGCGGCACCGCCGGGCCGGTGTTGGCGACGACCAGCACCGCGCGCCCGTCCACCGTCCGGGTCGCCACCTCGACCCGGCCGTCCGGCCGGTTGTGCCGCAGCGCGTTGTCCACCAGGTTGGCCAGCAGCCGTTCGGCCAGCGGGCGGTGGCCCGCCGCGATCGCCGGGCCGGCCGTCGCGCGGAGTGCGACCGTCCGCCGCGCGGCCTCGGCGAGGCGGGCGTCGACGACCTCGGACGCCAGAGCGGCCAGGTCGAACGGGGCGCGCACCTCGATCCCGGCCTGGCCGCGGGCCAGCGTCAGCAGCGCCTCGATCAGCCGCTCCTGCTGGGCCCCGGCCGCCAGGACCCGCTCGTGCGCCTCCCGCAGGGACGCCACGGTCGGCTCCGGGTCGGCCAGCGCGACCTGGCCGAGCGCCCGCTGCCGGGCCAGCGGGGTGCGCAGTTCGTGCGAGGCGTTGGCGACGAAGCGGCGCTGGCTGAGGAACGCGGCCTCCAGCCGGCCCAGCAGCCCGTCGAAGGTGTCGCCGAGTTCGCGCAGTTCGTCGGGCGGCCCGGCCAGGGCGAGCCGCCGGTGCAGGCTGGTCGCCGAGATGTCCCGGGCGGTCGCGGTGACGGTCCGCAGCGGCCGGAGCATCCGTCCCGCCACCACCCAGCCCAGCGCCAGCGACAGCACCGACACCAGGAGCAGCGCGACGCCCGACTGGACGAGCAACTGGTGCAGCAGCAGGGCCTTCTGCCGGGCCATCGCCTCCGCGACCGGGGCGGGCAGCAGGTCCGTCCCGCCGCCGAGCGGCGGGCCGGGCGTGGGCCCGGCGCCCGGCCCGGCCCCCGGTCCGGCGTCGGCGGGCCCGGCGGTCAGCCCCCGCACCGGCGCCCCCGCCACCGCACCGCGCACCAGCAGGTAGGTGACCGCGAGCAGCGCGCCGCCCGAGACGGCGAACAGGCCGCCGTAGAGCAGCGTCATCCGCAGCCGGACGGTGCGGCGCGGCGGGCGGGGGAGGAAGGGCACCGCCGGCCTCAGACCCGGTAGCCGTGGCGGGCCACCGTCTCGACCACCGCGGGCTCGCCGAGCTTGGCACGGAGCCGGCTGACGGTGATCTTCACGGCCTGGGTGAACGGGTCGGCCGCCTCGTCCCAGACCCGTTCGAGCAGTTCCTCCGCCGACACGGCCCGGCCCCCGGCGGCCAGCAGCACCTCCAGCACCCCGAACTCCTTGGGCGAGAGGTCCAGCGGCCGCTCGCCGCGGGCGGCCCGGCGGCGCGCGGTGTCGACCACCAGGTCGCCGTGCCGGAGCACCGGCGGCACCACCGGGTGGGCCCGGCGGGCCAGCGCGCCGATCCGGGCGACCAGCGCGGCGAAGTCGAACGGCTTGGTCAGGTAGTCGTCCGCGCCGAGGCCGAGGCCGTCCACCAGGTCCTCGGTGGTCGCGGCCGCGGTCAGCATCAGGATCCGGCCGCGGCACCCGGCGGCGACCAGGGCCGCGCAGACCTCGTCGCCGTGCATCCCGGGCAGGTCCCGGTCCAGCACCACCACGTCGTAGTCGTTGCCCAGCGCGCGCTCCAGGCCGCCCGGGCCGTCGAGGGCGACGTCCACCGCCATCCGCACCCGGCGCAGGCCCGCCGCCACCGTCCGCGCCAGCTCCTCGTCGTCCTCGACCACGAGCACCCGCACCCGTACCGCCCCCTCCGTCGCCACCCGCCGGGCCGGCTCCCCCCGGCGGCGCCCCCCAGTATCCGCCGGACCGGGTTTCGCCGGGGTATCGGCGGACGGCCGCTCCCGGCGATACCCCGGTGAAACCCCGGCCTCCGTAGAAAGGCCGCACACCGCAGGGAGCACTGCGGCCACGACGTGACGGAGGACGGCATGGACGGCACGGGAACCACCGTGAACCGGGGACGGACGGGACGGAGCGGGCGGAGCGGGGGGCCGCTGCGCCGGGGCGGGGCGGCGGCGCTGTTGGCGGCCGCCCTGGTCCTGACCGCGACGGCCTGTTCGGGCGGCGGGGGCGACGGCGGCGGGAAGGGCGCGGGGCGGAGCGTGGCCGCGCTGCCCGGCCGGGCCACGGCCAGTGCGGGCAAGCAGGGCGCGGCCACCGTCGAGGACGCGGTCGCCTTCGCCAAGTGCATGCGGGAGAACGGCGTACCGGACTTCAAGGACCCGGAGCGCGGCAAGCCCTTCGCCGAGGGCGTCGACACCGGCTCCCCGGAGTTCAAGAAGGCGCAGGCCGCCTGCGAGTCCTACGCCCCGCCCGCCCCGGCCGCACCGGACGGCGGCGCGGACGTCTGGTCGCCCGCCGACAAGCTCAAGTACGCCCGGTGCATGCGGGAGAACGGCGTGCCCGACTTCGCCGACCCCGACGCCGGCGGCGGCTTCATGCTGCCGCAGGGCGTCGATCCCAACGCGCCGCAGTTCAAGCAGGCCGACCAGGCGTGCGGGGCGTACAAGCCGGACGCGCTCAAGAACCCGACCGTCAACCAGCCGGTCGGGGGCTGACGATGACCACCACCGAGACCCCGGAAGCCGCCGAGCGCCTGGACGCTGCCGGGACCCCGGACGCCGCCGCGGCCTCCGCGCCGGTGCGCCGCCACCCGCGCCGCGGCC
>NZ_JBSGET010000150.1:0-20765 GCF_053603035.1 Kitasatospora sp. NPDC004272
GCGCTGTTTGACTGCCAGACCCTCACCGCCTGGGCGCCTGCCCCCCTGTGGGGGGCCCCCCGGTTCGGGGCTCCTGGACGGGGCGTCCCAATCGGCGGTGCCGGTTGGGACGCCCCGTCCAGGAGCCCGTTTGCCATGCCGCCCGGGGCGTGCGCACCGTGGAAGACATGGCACATCTACTGCGCGCGGAGTACGGCCCGAGCGGGCCGGCCGGCGGGGTGGCCAGGTGGCACGTGGTCCGTGCCGCCGACCCTTCGCACGGCATGTGCGGCGCCGAGATCGCCTCGGACGCCGAGAGCAGGCCGGAGGAGGCCTGGGGCACCGGGCTGCACTGCTGCCAGCAGTGCGGGTCGCTGTACCTCCACGAAGTGCCGTTCCTCCGGTCCGACCACGCGGGGAGGACCCGGTGAAACTGCACGACGAACTCCCGGTCGACCACCGGCTCGGCACGGTCTACCGCTACGGCGCGGGCCTGTGCGGGCTGTTCCTGGTGGTGTTCGGCATCCTCGGGCTGACCGGCGCCCACCCCGGGTTCCTGGACACCTCGGGCAAGGAGGTGATCGGCCTGTCCAGCAACGGGGCGCTGAGCGTGCTCTCCCTGGTGGCCGGCGGGATCCTGATCCTGGGCGCCGTGATCGGCGGCAACACCGCTTCCAACGTCAACATGATCATGGGCGTGCTGTTCGTGCTGGCCGGCTTCGTCGGCCTGACGGTGCTGGACTCCAGCGCCAACCGGCTCGCCTTCCACATCTCCAACGTCATCTTCAGCTTCGTCTTCGGCTTCGTGGTGCTGACCTTCGGCATGTACGGCCGGGTCAGCAGCCACCTGCCGCAGGACAACCCGTACTGGAAGGAGCGGCACGCGAAGGCCGCCGACCAGCCCAACGGCCCGCCCGCCCTGGTGAAGGTGCTCCGGCCCGGCCCGCCCAAGCCGACCGGGCACTGACGACCGCCGGGCCCGGGCCGGTTGACCCCGCGTCCCGGGCTGGGCGACCGGAGGGCGG
Source organism: Kitasatospora sp. NPDC004272 (assembly GCF_053603035.1). NCBI lineage: Bacteria > Bacillati > Actinomycetota > Actinomycetes > Kitasatosporales > Streptomycetaceae > Kitasatospora > Kitasatospora sp. NPDC004272. Next base: position 1,005 of record NZ_JBSGET010000150.1, read on the forward strand.
CGGGTGGTAACTATGCTCGGGCCATGACCGAGATTTCCGAGCTGGACCCCGAGGACAAGAAGATCATCACGCTGGCCCGCTCGGCCCGCGCCCGCAACGGCGTGGCCGAGGGGGCCGCGGTGCGCGACGAGACCGGACGCACGTACGTGGCCGGGACGGTGGCGCTGGAGTCGCTGAAGCTGAGCGCGCTGCAGACGGCGGTGGCGATGGCGGTGGCGAGCGGGGCGAAGGGCCTGGAGGCGGCCGCGCTGGTGTCCGAGGCGGACGTCCCGGCGGCGGACGACCTGGCCGCCGTGCGGGACCTGGGCGGAGCCGGGACGCCGGTGCTGCTGGCCGGGCCGGACGGGGCGCTGAAGCTGGCCGCCGCAGCGGAGTGAGGCCCGCCGGGGGAGTGAGACCCGCCGGGGCGGGGCGGGGCGGGAAGCCGGGTGGGCGGGGCGTCCGGAGGGAGCCCTGCCGCCCTTTCCGCCCACCCCCTGGGTGCGATAATCGCACCGGCCGGGGCCGGTCCCGGCGGGGGAGGGGACATGGGCGTCGCGGCGTTCTTCTGCGGACTGATCCTCTGCGTCATGGGCTTCGGGCGCTGGCACGAGACCGGCTCCCCGTGGTGGCTGGCCGGCACCCTGACCCTGCTGGTGCTCGTCCTGGTCGGCGCGATCACGGGCGGCGGCAAGCAGAAGGCCGACTGAGCGGCCGGACGACGGCCGGTCGGGCTCGACGGTCGGTCGGGCTCGACGGGTGGTCGACGGTCGGACGGGTGGTCGACTGCGCGGTCGGGCGGGGCGCTCGGGCGGTCGGCGGCGACGCCCGGGCGTGCCCGGTGAGCGGGGCGGCCCCGGGGATCGGCGACAATGGGTGCCATGAATGCCCCTTCCTCCCCGTACCGCTCCGGGTTCGCGTGTTTCGTCGGCCGTCCCAACGCGGGCAAGTCGACCCTGACCAACGCCCTGGTCGGGACGAAGGTCGCGATCACCTCCGACCGACCGCAGACCACCCGGCACACCGTGCGCGGCATCGTGCACCGCCCCGACTCCCAGCTCGTGCTGGTGGACACCCCCGGGCTGCACAAGCCCCGCACCCTGCTCGGCGAGCGGCTCAACGACCTGGTCCGCACCACCTGGGCCGAGGTCGACGTGATCGGTTTCTGCGTGCCCGCCGACCAGAAGCTCGGCCCCGGCGACAAGTTCATCGCCAAGGAGCTCGCCGAGATCCGCAAGACGCCGAAGGTCGCGATCGTCACCAAGACCGACCTGGTCGACTCCAAGCGACTGGCCGAGCAGCTGATCGCCGTCCACCAGCTGGGTGCCGAACTCGGCATCGAGTGGGCCGAGATCATCCCGGTGTCGGCGGTCGGCGACCAGCAGGTCGAGCTGGTGGCCGAGCTGCTGACCAAGCTGCTGCCCGAGGGCGTGCCGCTGTACCCGGACGGCGACCTGACCGACGAGCCCGAGCAGACCATGGTCGCCGAGCTGATCCGGGAGGCCGCGCTGGAGGGCGTGCGCGACGAACTGCCGCACTCGCTGGCCGTGGTGGTCGAGGAGATGATCCCGCGCGAGGGCCGCCCCGCCGACCGTCCGCTGCTGGACATCCACGCCAACGTGTACATCGAGCGGCAGAGCCAGAAGGCCATCGTGATCGGCGCCAAGGGCTCCCGGCTCAAGCACGTCGGCACCACCGCCCGCAAGCAGATCGAGGCGCTCCTGGGCACCCCGGTCTACCTGGACCTGCACGTCAAGGTGGCCAAGGACTGGCAGCGCGACCCCAAGCAGCTGCGTAAGCTCGGCTTCTGACAGGGCGTCGCGCGGGGAGGGGTCGACCGGGATGGAACTGCACACCCACGAGTGGGGCACGGGCGGGCGCACCGCGCTGCTGGTGCACGGCATCCAGGGCGACCACCGCACCTGGCGGGTGATCGGGCCGGCGCTCGCCGAACGCGGCTACCGAGTGCTCGCCGTCGACCTGCGCGGCCACGGCGCCTCCCCGCGCGGCACCGGCGCGACCCCCGCCGAGCGGTACGGTCCCGAGCGGTTCGCCGAGGACCTGGTCGACACCCTGCCCGTCGGCGCCGACCTGGCGATCGGCCACTCGATGGGCGCCCTGGCGCTCCGGCTGGCGGTCGAGCGACTGAAGCCCGCCCGGGCGGTCTACAGCGACCCCGCGTTCGTGTACGTCCGCCCCGGGCTCGGGCCGGAGCCGTTCATCGGCTTCAAGCGCTTCGGGACGAGGGCGTTCATCACCGGCATGCACCCCAAGTGGGCCACCGAGGACGTGGACGTCGAACTCGCCTCGCTGGCGTGCTGGGACAGCGACACCGCGCTCGGCCTCTGGGCGTACCCCGGGCTGTCCGTGCTGCCGGACGCCCCGGTCGTCCCCTCGCTGGTCCAGCTCGCCGACCCGAGCACCCTGGTGACGGACGAGGACGCCGCCGAGCTGCGCCGCCGCGGCTTCGAGGTGCGCACCGTGCCGGGCGCCGGGCACTGCATCCACCGCGACGACCCGGCGGGCTTCCTGGCCTCGCTGCACGAATGGATCTGAACTCCCGCCCCGTGGCGCCAGGTTGACGGCGCGTCAGGCTCCTTCGCGCAGCACCAGGCTGACCAGTTCGCGCTGGGAGTCGGTGAGCTTGGGGTCGGCGCAGTGGACGGTGCGGCCGTCGACGGTGATCTCGTAGTGGAAGCCGTCGGGCACGCCGTACGCGGGCGCGCGCAGTCCGCCGGCCACCGCTTCTCGCGCCAGGGCGTGCACGTGCGGGGCGTCCGGGCGCTCCGCGGTGTCCATCTCGGCATACCGGAGCAGGCCGGCGAACCCGCCGGTGCGGGTGACCTGGATACGCATGGTTGTCAGTGTGCTACGCAACGAAGGGGTTTGCCGAGGCTTTTCACCAACTCCCCGCAGCCCGTTCGGGTCGTGCCGCGGGGGCGGCGGGAGCGGGGGCGCCGTCTCAGTGGGTGGGATCGTGGCGGGGCTCACTGCACCGCCCCGCCCGGTCTTGTTACAGTGGCGACATCATGCGTATCCGGCTGCTTCTTCTTAGCTGCCGCGGCGAGGGCCTGTAGTCCAGTCAAGGCCGGCCCCCTCGCCGCGGGGAGTCGTGTTGCGCCCAGTGTGATCTTTCGCGGCGCATCCAGTCGGCCGAGTTCGGGTGTCCTGTATCCCCCGACCGCAGACAGCCTTCGACAAGGGAAGCCGAGAGCCTCACCCATGACCGAACAGTCCTCCGTCGCCCGCGCGTTCATCGACCGCCCCACCCCGATCACCGCCGCCACCGTGCAGCAGAAGCCCTCGGGGATGCCGTTCCAGCGCTACGTACCCTTCGGCACCATCGACCTGCCGGACCGCACCTGGCCGAGCAAGGTGATCACCCGGGCCCCCCGCTGGCTGTCCACCGACCTGCGCGACGGCAACCAGGCGCTGATCGACCCGATGTCGCCGGCCCGCAAGCGCAAGATGTTCGACCTGCTGGTGAAGATGGGCTACAAGGAGATCGAGGTCGGTTTCCCGTCGTCCGGCGCCACCGACTTCAACTTCGTCCGCTCGCTGATCGACGAGGGCGCGATCCCCGAGGACGTCACCATCTCGGTGCTGACCCAGGCCCGCGAGGACCTGATCGAGCGCACCGTCGAGTCGCTGAAGGGCGCCCCGCGGGCCACCGTCCACCTGTACAACGCGACCTCGCCGCTGTTCCGCCGGGTGGTGTTCAAGGCGAGCAAGGACGAGATCAAGGCCATCGCGGTGGACGGCACCCGCCTGGTGATGGAGTACGCCGAGAAGATCCTGGGCGACGAGACGGTCTTCGGCTACGAGTACTCGCCGGAGATCTTCATCGACACCGAACTGGACTACGCGCTGGAGGTCTGCGAGGCGGTGATGGACGTCTGGCAGCCCGGCGAGGGCCGCGAGATCATCCTGAACCTGCCGACCACCGTCGAGCGCTCCACTCCGAACGTCTACGCCGACAAGATCGAGTGGATGTCGCGGAACCTGTCGCGCCGCGAGTTCGTCTGCCTGTCCACCCACCCGCACAACGACCGGGGCACCGGCGTGGCCTCCGCCGAACTGGCCGTGATGGCCGGCGCCGACCGGGTCGAGGGCTGCCTGTTCGGGCAGGGCGAGCGCACCGGCAACCTGGACCTGGTCAACGTCGGGATGAACCTGTTCTCCCAGGGCGTCGACCCGATGATCGACTTCTCCGACATCGACGAGATCCGCCGCACCGCCGAGTACTGCAACCAGATGCCGGTGGCCGAGCGCCACCCCTACGCGGGCGACCTGGTGTTCACCTCCTTCTCCGGCTCGCACCAGGACGCGATCAAGAAGGGCTTCGACGCCCTGGAGGCCGACGCGGCCGCCGCCGGCGTCCCGGTCTCCGAGCACACCTGGGGCGTGCCCTACCTGCCGATCGACCCGAAGGACGTCGGCCGCAGCTACGAGGCGGTCATCCGGGTCAACTCGCAGTCCGGCAAGGGCGGCATCGCCTACGTGCTGAAGAACGACCACAAGCTGGACCTGCCGCGCCGGATGCAGATCGAGTTCTCGCGGATCATCCAGGCCAAGACCGACGCCGAGGGCGGCGAGGTCACCCCCGCCGACATCTGGGCGGTCTTCCAGGACGAGTACCTGCCGACTCCGGCCAACCCGTGGGGCCGGATCTCGCTGAGCGGCTCCCGCAGCCTGACCACCGAGGACGGCCGCGACGTGCTGAGCACCGAGGCCGTCGTCGACGGCGCCCCGGTCGTCCTGACCGGCGCCGGCAACGGCCCGGTCTCCGCGTTCGTCAACGCGCTGGCCTCGATCGGCGTGGACGTCCGCGTCCTGGACTACGCCGAGCACGCGCTGAGCGAGGGCGGCGACGCGCAGGCCGCCGCGTACGTCGAGTGCGCCGTCGGCGACAAGGTGCTGTGGGGCGTGGGCGTCGACGGCAACACCGTGCTGGCCTCGCTGAAGGCCCTGGTCAGCGCCGTCAACCGGGCGGCGCAGCGCGACTGACGCCCGCCACCCGCGCTCCCGCGCGCTCCGAGGGGACCCGCCACCGGCGGGTCCCCTCCGCGTTTCCGGCCCGTCGGTCTTGCGGCCCTCGCCGGGCGCGGACATTGACGGATCATCAGGAGATATCCGGCCCGCGGTGCGGGCGTTCGGGTGGTGTCGTCGATCACATGTGGCCCCGGTCACAAATTTTCTCCCCGGCACCCGTTCAGGGTGCTGACACGAGCCTGTAACCGTGGCAACATCGTCGGACCGGAACCGGGGTCGGTGGGACGACTCGGGCGTCCGGACGCGTGACCTGCCCATTGATGTGCAGGCCGCCTGCCATGTCTGGGGAGTGGCGCCGTGACAGGGTTGTGGGGTGTTCGCCCTCGGTGGCGGACGGATGTCCTCGGTGAATTCTTCTGCCCGGGCTGTGGTGGAGACCGCAACTACCGCCGGCAACACGGCCGGCGGTGGCTGCGGTTGCTCGGGACCCCGGTCCTGCCGCTCGGCGGCGTGGTCCGCAGCGTCCAGTGCACCTCCTGCCGCGGCCGCTACGGGGTCGACGCCCTGGACCAGTTGACCTCGGTCCGGCTCGGCGCGATGCTCCGGGACGCCCAGTACACCATCGCCCTGGCCGCGCTCGCGGCCGGCGGCACCGCCGGGCGCAGCGGGCGCGAGGCCGCCTGCACGGTGATCAGGGAGGCCGGGTTCGACGACTGCGGCGAGGCCCAGGTGCTGGCCGCGCTGGCCGCGCTCTCCGGGCACGGCGGCGGCGAACCGATCGACGTGGACGTCGAGGGCGGCGGTCTCGCCGTCGAACTGCACGCCGCGCTCGAACCGCTCGCCCCGCACCTCGCCCTCCAGGGCCGGGAGCGGCTGCTCACCCTCGGCGCCGTGGTCGCCCTCGCCGACGGCCGCTACCTCCCGCAGGAGCGGGCCGCGCTCGCCGTGGTCGGCCGCTGCCTGCGCCTCACCGAGCAGCAGGTCGACCGGTTGCTGGAGGCGGCCACCCGCGCCCCGCACTGACCCGACCCGATCCCCTGCCGTCCGTTCCGCTCCCGTCCTTCCGCACCACCCACGAGCCGGGCCCGAAATCCCCCTCCCGGGCCCGCCGTGTCCCGCACCGCACGGGTGAAAGCCCCCACAACCCCGGTGCGGGTTCACGGCTGCGCGCCGTTGGCCGCCCGGCCCCTCCGCGGGTCCGTCCGCTGGCCCGTCCGCGGGTCCGTCCGCTGGTCCGTCCGGCCGGGTTGTCGGCGGGGTGCGGGACAATGGGTTCCACCATGAGTCTCTTCCGCGACGACGGCATCGTGCTGCGCACCCAGAAGCTCGGCGAGGCCGACCGGATCATCACCTTCCTGACCCGCCAGCACGGTCAGGTGCGGGCGGTGGCCCGGGGGGTGCGCCGGACCAAGTCGAAGTTCGGCGCGCGCCTCGAACCGTTCTCGCACGTCGACGTCCAGTTCTTCAGCCGCGGCAGCGAACTGGTCGGCCGCACCCTGCCGTTGTGCACCCAGGTGGAGACCATCGCCCCCTACGGCGCCCGGATCGTCGACGACTACGCCCGCTACACCGCGGGCACCGCGATGCTGGAGACCGCCGAGCGCTTCGCCGAGAACGAGGGCCAGCCCGCCGTCCAGCAGTACCTCCTGCTGGTCGGCGGCCTGCGCACGCTGGCCGCCGGCACCCACCACTCGCACCTGGTGCTGGACGCGTTCCTGCTGCGCTCGCTCGCCGTCAACGGCTACGGCGCGAGCTTCACCGACTGCGCCCGCTGCGGCCTGCCCGGCCCCAACCGCTTCTTCTCGCTCCAGGCCGGCGGCGTGCTGTGCGGCGACTGCCGGGTGCCCGGAAGTGCCGTACCCTCCCCTGAGACACTGGTACTGCTCGGCGCGCTGCTCTCCGGAGACTGGCAGACCGCCGACGGCTGCGAGCCGCGGTACTGGCGCGAGGGCAGCGGGCTGGTGGCCGCCTACCTGCAGTGGCACCTGGAGCGGGGCATCCGCTCGATGAGATACGTGGAGAAGTGAGCATGGTCGCGCGACGGCTGTTCGGCAGCAAGCGGACGTACGAGGCTCCGGCCCCGCACCCGAGCGGCGCCCAGCCGCCGAAGATCCCGGGCGAACTGGTCCCCAACCACGTCGCGGTGGTCATGGACGGCAACGGCCGCTGGGCCAAGGAGCGCGGACTGCCCCGCACCGAGGGCCACCGGGTCGGCGAGGGCGTCGTCCTCGACGTGCTGCGCGGCTGCCTGGAGGTCGGGGTCAAGAACCTCTCGCTGTACGCGTTCTCCACCGAGAACTGGAAGCGCTCCCCGGACGAGGTGAAGTTCCTGATGAACTTCAACCGGGACGTGATCCGCCGCCGCCGCGACGAGATGGACGCCATGGGCATCCGGATCCGCTGGGCCGGCCGGATGCCGCGGATGTGGAAGAGCGTGGTCCAGGAGCTCCAAGTCGCCCAGGAGCAGACCAAGAACAACGACGCGATGACGCTGTACTTCTGCCTCAACTACGGCGGGCGGGCCGAGATCGCCGACGCCGCGCTGGCCATCGCCCGCGACGTCGCCGCCGGGAAGCTCAACCCGGAGAAGGTCAACGAGAAGCTCTTCGCCAAGTACCTCTACTACCCGGACATGCCGGACGTCGACCTGTTCCTGCGCCCCAGTGGCGAGCAGCGCACCTCCAACTTCCTGGCCTGGCAGTCGGCCTACGCCGAGCTGGTCTTCCAGGACGTGCTCTGGCCGGACTTCGACCGCCGCGACCTGTGGCGCGCCTGCGAGCAGTACGCCCGACGCGACCGCCGTTTCGGCGGCGCGCTCCCCAACGAGGTCGCCACCGGGCTCCCGCCGCAGCGCTGACCGCGGACGCGCGCGGCGCGGGGCGGGTACGGCCGAGGGCCCGGATCGGACTGTTCCGATCCGGGCCCTCGCCGTGGCCGTTGCCCTCGCCGTGGCCGTTGCCCGGGGCGGACGGTGTGGCTGCCGCCCGGCCGTCGGGCGGTTACTGCTCCTGCTGCTTGGCGGCGCACTCGCCGCAGGTGCCGAAGATCTCCAGGGTGTGCGCGATGTCGCTGAATCCGTGTTCGGCGGCGACCGCGTTGGCCCAGCGCTCGACCGCGGGGCCCTCGACCTCGACGGTCGCCCCGCAGTGCCGGCACACCAGGTGGTGGTGGTGCCCGCTGCTGCACCGCCGGTAGACGGCCTCGCCCTCGGCGGTGCGCAGCACGTCCACCTCACCGGCCTCGGCGAGGGACTGCAGGGTGCGGTAGACGGTCGTCAGACCCACCGAGTCGCCCCGGTGCTTGAGCATGTCGTGCAGTTCCTGCGCGCTGCGGAAGTCCTCAATCTCGTCCAGGACCGCCGAGACGGCGGTGCGCTGCCGAGTCGAACGCGCGCGCGGCGACGGGCCTGCGGTGGTCACCGTGGGTCCTCCTGCTGATCGGGTGGTTTCGCACATCATTGTGCCAGCCCCCGACTTGACAGTGACTCCCCCGACCGCGGCGCATCGACCGTCGTTCCCGCCGCTGCCCGGACCGGCTCCGTTCCCTCCAGGACTGCGATCCGGCCCCCCGCGGTTCCCGGGTCACCGGGGGAGTCCCCGGCCGGACCGGGCAGGACCACGTCGCACACCGCCGGGCCGTGCTCGGCGGACGCCCGGTGGCGCCGCCTGGCCAGCGGCGCGGCGATCGCACTGAACAGGGCGAAGGTGAGGATAGCCAGGAACACGATGGTCGGGCCGGACGGCAGGTCGGCCTGGTAGGAGGTGCCGACGCCGAACAGCGCCGTCACCACGCCCACCCCGATCGCGGTGGCCTGGGTGGCCGCGAAGGAGCGGGTCAGCTGCTGGGCGGCCGCCACCGGGACCACCATCAGCGCGCTCACCAGCAGCAGGCCGACCACCCGCATGGCGACGGTCACGGTGACCGCGGCCATCACCGCGAGCAGCAGGTTCAGCACCCGTACCGGCAGGCCCGTCACCCGGGCGAACTCCTCGTCCTGGCACACCGCGAACAGCTGCCGCCGCAGACCCAGGGTGACCGCGAGGACCACCGCCGCGAGCAGGCCGATCACCGCCAGGTCGCCGGGGGAGACGAACAGGATGGAGCCCCACAGGTAGCTCTCCAGGCTGCCCGCACCGGACTGGCTGCTCATCGAGACCAGCAGCTTGCCGCCGGCCATGCCGCCGTAGAAGAGCATCGCCAGCGCGATGTCGCCGCGCTGGTTGCCGCGGGCCCGGACCAGCTCCATCACGACGGCGCCGAGCACGCAGACCAGCACCGCCGTCCACATCGGGTTGGCCTGGAACAGGAAGCCGAGGCCGACACCGGTCAGCGCGACGTGCCCGATGCCGTCGCCCATCAGCGCCTGCCGGCGCTGCACCAGGTAGATGCCGATCGAGGGCGCGGTGACGCCGACCAGGACGGCGGCGAGGAACGCCCGCTGCATGAAGTCGGGTTGGAACATCTCGATCATGCCAGTAGCCCCTGGGTGGTGCGGTGGTGGTCGTCGGCGTGCGGGTGGACGTGGTCGTGGCCGGGCAGCGCGTGCTGGCCGACGCCCCGGGGCGGCGGCCCGTCGTGGGCGACGCAGCCGTCGCGGAGCACCACGGCGCGGTCGATCAGCGGTTCGAGCGGTCCGAGTTCGTGCAGCACCAGCAGCACGGCGCAGCCGCGCTCGACCTCGTTGCGGAGGATCTCGGCGAGCACCTGCTGGCTGTCCACGTCGACCCCGGCCATCGGCTCGTCCATGATCAGCAGGTCGGGGACGCCGACCAGGGCGCGGGCGATCAGCACCCGCTGGTGCTGTCCGCCGGACAGGTGGGCCACGCCGTCGCCGGCCCGGTCCAGCATGCCGACGGCGGTCAGTGCCCGATCCACCGCGGCCCGGTCCTTGCGGCGGAACGGCAGCAGGCGGTGCTGCGGCAGCCGCCCGGTGGAGACCACCTCGCGCACGGTGGCCGGCACCCCGCCGGCCGCGGTGGTGCGCTGCGGCACGTACCCGATCCGGTGCCAGTCCCGGAACTTGCGGTGCGGCCGCCCGAACAGCTCCAGGCTGCCCCGGTCCAGCGGTACCGAGCCGATCACGCTCTTCACGGTGGTGGACTTGCCGGACCCGTTGGCGCCCAGCAGGGCGACCACTTCGCCGGGCCGGACGCTCAGGTCGACGCCGCGCAGCACCGGCCGCCCCCCGACGGTGGCGACCGCGCCCCGGAGGCCGACGACCGCCGGCCCGGCGTCCTCGGGGGAGGACGGACGCGGCCGGTCGGAGTCTGTCGGGGCAGTGACAGCACTCATGGTGATTCCTCGCTCTGTTCTCGCCGCTCGTTCAGGTGTCCGCTCGGTGGCGCGTGGGCGCGTGGGCGCGTGGGCGCGTGGGTTCGCGGGGTCGGTTGCTCGTGGGCTCAGCGGGTGCCGAGCGCGGCCCGCAGGTTGGTCAGGTTCTGCCGCATGACGGAGAAGTAGTCGTTCCGGTCCGGCTCCTTGATCCCTTCCAGCGGGTCGAGCACGGCGGTCTTGAGTCCGAGGTCGGCGGCGACGGTCTCGGCCAGCTTGGGGCTGACCAGGGCTTCGAAGAAGACGGTGGTCACGCCGTTCTCCTTGGCGGCGCGCTGGATCGCGGCCATCCGGGACGGGGTGGGCTCGGCCTCCGGGTCGACCCCGTTGATCGCGACCTGCTCCAGTCCGTAGTGGTCGGCGAGGTAGCCGAACGCGGCGTGGCTGGTGACGAAGGTCCGGGTGCCGGTGTTCGCCAGGCCGTCCTTGAACTCCTGGTCCAGGGCGGTCAGCCGGGTCACCAGGTCGTCGGTGTTGTGCCGGTAGTCGGCGGCGTTGGCGGGGTCGATCTCCGCCAGCTGGGCCCCCACGGCGCGGGCCACCGCCGCGTACCGGGTCGGGTCGAGCCAGATGTGCGGGTCTCCGGCCGGGCCGCTGTGCTCGTGCCCGTGCTCGCCGTCGTGCGCCTCGCTCCCGTCCGCCCCCTCCTCCCCGCCCTCGTCGAGGTGGTGGTCCACCAGGGGGGAGACGGCGGTGGCGTCCACCGCGTGCTCGACGTGGGACTGTGCGACGGCCTTGTCCACCGTGGGCTGCAGGCCCTTCAGGTAGACCACCGCGTCGGCCCGTTCGACGGCCGCGACCTGCTTGGCCGTCAGCTCCAGGTCGTGCGGTTCCACCCCGGGGGCGGTCAGGTCGGTGACCTTGACGTGCTCCCCGCCTATCTGCCGGGTCAGGTACTCCATCGGGTAGAAGGAGGCCACCACGTCCAGTCGGCCACCGTCCTTGCCTGCCGCGTTGCTGACACCGCCGCAGCCGGAGAGCAGTAGTGCTCCGGTGACGGCGGCGGCAGCGAGTGCTATCCGGGGGGACGGGCGGTGAATCCTCATGACAACCATTCTCATCTTATCTGGAAATGATTGTCAACTTGCATAGGGCAGGGGCGTCGCGTACCGGTGCCGGGCGCCCGTTCCGCCGCGCCTCCGCCGACCGCCAACACGCCGGAGGGCGCACTGCTGTTCACTCCCGGTACAGCCACCCGGCGGCCCGCCCGTGCCACTATCGAGTTGATCCCCGCCCCCGCATCCCCGGTACCCTGAGTTATTCGGGCGCGCGCAACCAGCGGCGCCCTGACCGTGCCGTCGTACTGAAGAGAGCACTGTGGCCGCCGACAAGATCGACACGATCGTCAGCCTGAGCAAGCGCCGTGGCTTCGTCTACCCCTGCAGCGAGATCTACGGCGGTACCCGCGCCGCCTGGGACTACGGTCCGCTGGGAGTCGAGCTCAAGGAGAACATCAAGCGCCAGTGGTGGCGCGCGATGGTCACCGCTCGGGAGGACGTCGTCGGTATCGACTCCTCGGTGATCCTGGCCCGCGAGGTCTGGGAGGCGTCCGGCCACGTCGCGACCTTCAACGACCCGCTGACCGAGTGCCTCTCCTGTCACAAGCGCTTCCGCGCCGACCACCTGGAAGAGGCGTACGAGGCCAAGCACGGCAAGCTGCCCGCCAACGGCCTCGCCGACCTCAACTGCCCGAACTGCGGCAACAAGGGCGCCTTCACGGAGCCCAAGGAGTTCTCGGGCATGCTGAAGACGCACCTCGGTGTCACCGAGGACGCCTCCGGCCTGGCCTACCTGCGCCCCGAGACGGCACAGGGCATCTTCACCAACTTCCGGGCCGTCCAGACCACCACGCGTAAGAAGCCGCCGTTCGGCATCGCCCAGGTGGGCAAGAGCTTCCGCAACGAGATCACCCCCGGCAACTTCATCTTCCGCACCCGCGAGTTCGAGCAGATGGAGATGGAGTTCTTCGTCAAGCCGGGCGAGGACGAGACCTGGCACGAGTACTGGCTCGAACAGCGCTGGAACTGGTACGTCGACCTCGGCCTGCGGACCGAGAACATGCGCTTCTTCGAGCACCCCAAGGAGAAGCTGTCCCACTACGCCAAGCGCACGGTGGACATCGAGTACCGCTTCAACTTCGGCGGCAGCGAGTTCTCCGAACTGGAGGGCGTGGCCAACCGCACCGACTACGACCTGACGGTGCACAGCGAGCACTCCGGCCAGGACCTCAAGTACTTCGACCAGGATGCGAACGAGCGCTACTTCCCGTACGTGATCGAGCCCGCGGCCGGCCTCAACCGCGCCATGCTGGCTTTCCTGCTCGACGCCTACTTCGAGGACGAGGCGCCGAACGCCAAGGGCGTCATGGAGAAGCGCGTCGGCATGCGGCTCGACCCCCGGCTCGCCCCGGTCAAGGTCGCGGTGCTCCCGCTCTCCCGCAACGCCGACCTCTCGCCGAAGGCCCGCGGCCTCGCCGCCGACCTGCGCTCCGCCTGGAACGTGGAGTTCGACGACGCCGGCGCGATCGGCAAGCGCTACCGCCGCCAGGACGAGATCGGTACCCCGTTCTGCGTCACCGTCGACTTCGACACCCTTGAGGACAACGCGGTGACCGTCCGCGAGCGGGACACCATGGCGCAGGAGCGCGTGTCGCTCGACCAGGTGAAGTCCTACCTGGCCACCCGCCTGATCGGCTGCTGACACCGGACGCCGGAGTAGCAGGGCCGCGCTTTCTTCGTCCGGCCGGTGAGCGTCCCGAGCGGGGGCGCCCACCGGCCGGACGGCGTTTCGCCGCCGGTGCGGTCGTCCGCTCAGCGGCGCTGACGGGACTTCGACCTGGGCCGGAGGGCCGGTTCGGTCGGCAGCCCCGCGGTGCGCAGCGCCGCGAACGCGCTGCGGGCCCGCCCCTCCTCCAGGCCGTCCGCGGCGAACAGCACCGCGTTGTACAGTTCCACCGAATCCCGGACCGCAGCCGCGAACTGGCCGACGTCGTCCGCCGAACGCATCCGCACCAGCTCGCCGACCAGTTCGGTGGCGGATTCCTCGCCCAGCGCCGCGGCGATCGCCGCGACCTCCCCGACCGGTCGGCCCGCAGCCTGGCGCAGCAGGTGACGGGCGTCGCCGGAACGCCCTGACGCCCGCAAGTTCCTTGTCAGTTCGGAGAGTTCATTGGCGGGCGCGGAGGCCCGTTCCCACAGCAGGGTCTGTCCGTCGGCCGACTGCCCCGACTGTTCCAGCGCCGCGAGCAGGGCGGGGAAGGCCTGTGCGCTCACCGTCCACAGGGCGTGGAACAGGTCGGCCGCCTCCTCCACCAGTCCCTCGCGGCGCAGTTCCGCCAGTGTGGCCGCCGCGTGCTCCGGAGCGCCGAGGGCCACCGACCTGGCCAGGTAGGTGGAGGAACCGGTCGGTCCCTCGCTGCGCAGGAGGGTGGCCAGCCCGACCAGGTCGGCCGGCGCGATCACCAGCGCCACCTGGCCCACGACGGCTGCGGACTCGTGCACCGCGCCCTGTCGGTGCAGGTCGGTGATCCGCTGGACGAGGGTGATCAGTTCGGCACCCGTCCGGGGCCGGGCCCCGCCCGTCGTCGGGGGTGCCGCGGTGCCACCCCCGGCGGCTCCGGAGCCCCCGGGTGCTCCGGAGCCCTCGAACCCGGTGTTGCGGTTGCCGGTGTCGCGGTCGCCGGTGGGGGAGCCACTACCTGCGACGGTTCCCGTACCCGTACCCGTACGGGTGTCCGTGCCATGGTCGCGTCCGGTGCGGGGGCGCCATGTCTGTGCGGAGGCGGCGCTCTGGGTTCTGTGGTCGTCGAAGCCCTTGCCGGGAAGGGGTGTTCTGGCCCACGAGGTGCCGACGGGTTCGTTCGTTCCGGCAACCGGTCCGCCGGGGCGGTCGATCGGGTCGGGTTCGCCGGTGCCGGGCGGGGCGCCGGCGGAGGTTGTGCGGTCGTCGTTCTTCCGCGCGGCGCGGCGGGTCCGGCTGATCCTGAAGCGGGCGCCGCGAAGTGGCGGGGGGTCGGTGGCCGGGGCGGGGTCGATCGTGTCGCCGGTTGTGCCGTCCGGAGCACCGGCGGGTTCGGTGTGGGGTCCTCCGCCGAAGCGGGCTCCGGTCGGGAACGCGCGCTGCGGGGGAGCCGGGCGGGCGGTCGGCCCGGTCGAGCGGTGGGACCAGGGGTCTGCGGGGAGGTGCCCGGGAGTGCCGTTCGCTGTGGTGGCGGGCGCGGGCGCGGGCGCGGGCGCGTGCGCGGGCGCGGGCGAGGGCGGGGCGCCGTCTGCCAGTCGGCCCGCCAACTGCCGGTCCTCGGCGGCGAGGAGGCGGTCACTCAGTTCCAGACAGCGTGCGCCGAGTCCTTCGCGGAGGTTCTGGGCCTGGGCGAGCTGTCGCATCAGCTCGGGGTCGGGCTGTCGGGGTGGGCGGCCGTACATGGGCGCGTGGTCGGGTTCGTGGCCGGCCCGGACGGCCTCGGCGAGTCTGCGCTCGCGCTGCGCGGCGAACTGGCGTGCTCTCAGTAGTTCGTCCAACTCCGCTCTGAGCGTCTGGACATCGGCCGAATCCGGCCCCGTATCGCGTACGGTCATCGCGCCCCGCCCCGACCTCTCCACGGAGGCCACCCGACCGGCCTCCGAACACAACGACTGGTGGCCATCCTGGCGCTGGCGTACGGCGGCCACGTTACGGGAGCAAGTCTTAACCTTTTCGAGATGGGGGTGCGAGTGGCCGGTGCGGTGCGGGAGACCGGTGGAAATCGTGAATTTCGGCCAAGAACCGTCCGGCTTGCCCTGCTTGTGCCGGGTGCAGTCAACTCCCCATTCGCTGGCTGGAGTTGGGGTGGCCAGATCAGCTCGCCAGTCGCGTCCGCGCCTCCATCAGCGCGAAGCCGAGCAGGTTCAGACCCCGCCAGTGGGACGGGGAATCCGCCCGTTCGTCGTCGGCCGCCAACCCGATGCCCCAGATCCGGTCGAGCGGGCTGGCTTCCACCAGGACGCGCTGACCGGTACCGAGCAGGTACGCGCGGAGCCGCTCGTCCTGCCCGAACTTCGCGGTGCTGCCAGTCACCACCAGTTCGAAGCGGTGCGCCACCCACTGCTCCTCGTCGAACCCCTTGACCAGACGGCCGAGGTTCTTGGCCTCGGCGGGCGTCCGGGCCCGGAGGATCTTCGGGACCGCCTCCTCGTCCTCGAACAGCCGGGCCTTCCCGGCCATCATCCAGTGCTCGGCGGTGAGGTACCGGACCCCGTCGACGGTGAACGGGGAGGGCCACCACTGACTGAGCGCTCCGGGCCCGATCTGCCCGCCCCGCTGCGGCCGGTGCCCCCAGAAGCGCAGGTACTTCGGGTGTGCCCCGGAACCGACCGCAGCCGCCAACTGCTCGCGGGTGCGCGTCTCGTGCGGCGGGAGGGGCGGGTTCGTCGTCATGCCGCCATCCTCGCACCGGCCCCGGCCGTCGGCTTTTCATTTTCCTGCGGCCACCCGCGGTGATGCCCGCCCGCACCCGGGGCACCTCTCCAGGTCGTGCCGCTTGCCAGGCGCCCGTTCTTTTCGTGCCGGACGGCGTACGGCACTGCGCCCGCCGGCCGCACGCCGCACCGGCGAGCGCGACCCCGGGAGGGGGCCGATGGCCGGAACGTGGTCGTCGGTCGGCAGGGCGAATCGCACTGTGCAGGAATCAAGGATCGGAAGACCCCGGAGGGAGAACAGCGGAGAGGGGACGATCGGATCGACGGTGGTGTCCGCCGGATCACCGCAGGACCAGGCAACTCCTTCCGGCCCGGGACCGGGCGCGTTGTTCAGGGCGGCGAGGGAAGGGCAGGGGACGGGCGGCCCGTTCAGGGGCCGCTCCAAGGGCCGCTCAGACTCCGGCCGAGGAACGGCGGCGCGAGCCGGCCGCGTACCGGTGGGACTGCCGCGAGCGCACTTCCCCGGAGCGGCACCGCTGCTCCGCGGCGAGGCGGTGCCGTACGCCGGGACCCCCGGGCCCGCCCCTCGCGGAGCCGGCCGCTCCCGCACCAGCGGACGCCACCCGGCACGGCCGATCCGGGCGACGCCCGGAGGCCCAGTGCCCGGTTCGGGCCTGCGGCCCGGCCGCCGCCGCTCGGTCGGGCGGTCGCACCGGGCGGCCGTACCCGCTCGCGGCCGGGGTCGTCGAGGAGTCCCTGCCGGAGCTGGGGCGTGACGCTTGACCGGGGGACCGGTGAACCGGCTCGTCGCCGGTCACCCGCAACCGGCGCGACATTCCGGCGTACACCCGGCTGGCCTGGACGCCGGTCACCACGCCCGAAACGGACTGCACCGTCAGGTGGACGTTCTGCACAGACACTCCTTCCGCGGGGAACCCGGCGGGCCGCTCGCCCGCCGGAGACGAGGGGGCGGCACGCTCCCGGAGCAGCCGGGGGCGACGACGCCGACCGGCCGCCGGCACCGGGGCACTGCTCCTCCGGAACGCCGTCGACCAGCACTTCGCGGCCAACGGCAGCTCCGCGCACGCCGCCATCAGCAGGGCGGCCAGCAGTTCGCGGCCGCCGGACGCGGTGGCCAGGTCGCACCCGGCGTCCAGGACCAGCAGGGCACCGGCCAGAACAGCGGGCCAGAACGGGCTCAGGCTCCGCCGCAGCCGTACGCCGACCGTGCACAGGGCTGCTGCCTCGCCCAGGTCGAGCACGGCCCAGGGGCGGCCGCCGGGGAAGGCGGCGAGCAGAGCGGCCCAGGGCAGCAGGAGCACCCCGCAGCCCAGGAACAGCACCTCGGCCCGCAGCCGACCGGCCCGTCGGCCCGCGACCGCGGGCCGCCCCGGCCGGACGGTGCCACCGGCACCGGCGGGGACGGGCGTGCGGACGGACCCGATCACGTCGTCCTCCCCCGGGCCGGGCGGTCGGCGCAGGCGCAGCCGGCCGCGGTCGGCAGTCGTGCCCAGCGGAACTGCCCGGCCGTCGAGCCGAACCAGAACCGGCCCGTCACCCGCACCGCAGCGGCTCCGGCGGCCCGCCGCCGCAGACCGCCGGTGAGGAAGCGCACCGGCGGGGCCGTTCCGCAGGGCGGCAGCCGGCCCCACGCGCACGAGACCGGCCCTCTCCCCGGGCCTCCGAACGGATCGCGCCGTGCTCCGCGCAACCCGGAGCCGCCGAGCGGGGAGTCGACCACGACGTCGAGCAGTTCGCCGTACTCGTAGACCTCCATGGCCGGACGGCGGCCCGTGCGCAGCCGCGCCACCCAGGGGCCGATCGCGGTGATCAGCCCCGACTCGCCGGGCCCGTCGGAGAGTTCGGGGCAGGTGTGGGAGAAGCCGGGGGCCGTTGCCCAGACGGAGGAGAAGGGGACGCGGCCGCAGCGGAGCAGGTTCGTGTTCGTCATGCCGTCAAGAATCCTTCGACGCAAAGATCCTGTCGGTAGCCTGCGGTTCCGTCTTTATGGTGTAGCCAGCTACACCATAAAGACGGAGGCCCACGCCATGGATGCCGGAATCGGGCGGACCCTACGCTGATCCGCATGTCCCAGTCGAAGATCGATACGCCACCGCACCGGGCAGCCCGGGGAGCCGCGGTCCGTGCCGCCCTGGCCGCGCGCACGCCGTGGTCCGCGAGCGCTCGACGGGACTCGCTGTTCCTGGCCGCGGGCCTCCCGTTCGGCCTGCCCGCCGTGATGGTCCTCAACGGTCCGCACGGCCTGGTGCTGATGTACCTGCTCTTGGCGGTGGTCCTCCTCGACCTGCTGACCACCGCCCAGCGCAGCCGGGTCCGGGCCCTGCGCGGGGTGGAGGTCCCGGGCCGGGTCCCGCCGGAGGCGGCGTGGCTGGTCCGGCTCCGCGCGGGGCTGACGTGGCGCCAGGCGGTCCACCACCTGGTGGTCGCTCCGCTGCAGGCCCTGTGCGCCGGGCTGGTGCTCGCCCTCTGGGGTGCGTCGGCCGTCCTGCTCGGCTTCTTCGGCTGGGTGTGGCTGCTGCCGCCGGACAACCCCCTGCGCACCAGACCGGGTTGGGCCGTCGAGGGCGTCTCCGCCACCGTCGGCGGCCTGCTCCTGCTGGCCGCCACCCCCTGGCTCGCCGCCCTGTTCGCCGCCGTCGACCTGTGGACGGTCCGCGCCCTGCTCGGCCCCAACCGGGCGGAGGTGCTGGAGCGGCGGGTCGAGCACCTGGCCCGGAGCCGGGTGGACGTGGTGGACGCGGCCGACGCCGAGCGGCGCCGCATCGAGCGGGACCTGCACGACGGCGCGCAGCAACGCCTGGTCTCGCTCGCGATGAACCTCGGCCTCGCCCGGCGCACCCTCAAACACCTCCCGCCCGAAGCCATGGAGGTCATCACCGCCGCGCACGAGGAGGCTCAGGCCGCCGTCAAGGAACTCCACGACCTGGTCCGCGGCCTGCACCCGGCGGTCCTGGAGGACCGGGGACTCGACGCGGCGCTCTCCGGGATCGCCGCCCGCAGCCCTGTCCCCGTGCACCTCACGGTCGACCTCCCGGGCCGGATAGCCCCCACCGTGGAGGCGGTCGCCTACTTCACGGTCTCCGAAGCGCTGGCCAACGCCGCCAAGCACTCCCGGGCCTCCCGGGTCGACCTCGTCCTGCGCCGGTCGGCCGACCGGCTGCGCATCACCATCACCGACGACGGTGTCGGCGGGGCGGAGGCCGGCCGGGGCAGCGGCCTCACCGGCCTGCGCAAACGCGCCGCCTCGGTCGACGGATCGTTCACCATCACCAGCCCCCGCGGGGGCCCGACCACCATCACCATGGAGCTGCCGTGCGAGCTGTGATCGCCGAGGACTCGGTCCTGCTGAGGATCGGCATCGTCAAGGTACTGGAGAGCGAGGGGTACGAGGTCGCCGCCGCGGTGGGGGACGCCGAGGCGCTGCTCGCCGCCGTCGAGGAGCACCGTCCGCAGATCGTCGTCGCGGACGTCCGGATGCCCCCGGGCTTCGCCGACGAGGGCGTCCGGGCCGCACTGATGATCCGACGGCAGTGGCCCGACACCGCGGTCGTCCTGCTCTCCCAGTTCGTCGAGGAGCGCTACGCCGCAGACCTGCTGGCCAAGAACACCAGTGGCGTCGGCTACCTGCTCAAGCAGCGGGTCGCCAACGTGGACGAGTTCGTGGAGGCACTGCACCGGGTCGCCCAGGGCGGCACCGCCCTCGACCCCGAGGTGGTCGCCCAACTGCTGCTGCGGCGGGACAGCGATCCGCTGCACCGGCTAACGCCCCGGGAGCGGGACGTCCTGGCGCTGATGGCCGAAGGGCGTTCGAACACGGCGATCGCCGAGTCCCTGGTGGTCAGCGACAGCGCCGTCTCCAAGCACATCAACTCCATCCTCACCAAGCTCGACCTGCCGCCCGCGGAGGAGACCCACCGGCGGGTGCTCGCGGTGCTGCGCTTCCTGGAGGTCAGCCAGTGACGCGGACCGCACCGCCCGAACCCCGGGCGGCTCCCGCGCCGGGCCGGCTCTCCCGCTGGCTGCCGGCCCCGGGGCCGCCCGGGCC
>NZ_JBSGET010000151.1:0-20614 GCF_053603035.1 Kitasatospora sp. NPDC004272
CCGCGCCGAAGGCCGCGGCCCCGGCCGCCGCCGCGCCCGCGAAGGCCGCCGCCGAGGGTCCGGAGCTGGTCCCGCTGCGCGGCCCGGCCAAGGCCGTGGCGTCCAACATGGACGCCTCGCTGGAGGTTCCGACCGCCACCTCGGTGCGCGCCGTCCCGGCGAAGCTGCTGATCGACAACCGCATCGTCATCAACAACCACCTGCAGCGCGCCCGCGGCGGCAAGGTGTCCTTCACCCACCTGATCGGCTACGCGCTGGTCCAGGCCGTGAAGGCCAACCCCGCGATGAACTACAGCTACAAGGTGGAGGACGGCAAGTCCTACCTGGTGAAGCCCGAGCACGTGAACCTGGGCCTCGCCATCGACCTGGTCAAGCCGAACGGCGACCGCCAGCTGGTCGTCGCGGCCATCAAGAAGGCCGAGACGCTCGACTTCTTCGGCTTCTGGCAGGCCTACGAGGACATCGTCCGCCGGGCCCGCGCCAACAAGCTGACCATGGACGACTTCACCGGCGTCACGGTCTCGCTGACCAACCCCGGCGGCATCGGCACCGTGCACTCGGTGCCGCGCCTGATGCAGAACCAGGGCACCATCGTCGGCGTCGGCGCCATGGAGTACCCGGCCGAGTTCCAGGGCTCCTCCCCGGAGACGCTGGCCCGCCTGGGCATCTCCAAGATCATGACCCTGACCTCGACCTACGACCACCGGGTCATCCAGGGTGCGGCCTCGGGCGAGTTCCTCCGCTCGATCCACCAGCTGCTGCTGGGCGCGAACGACTTCTACGACGAGGTCTTCGAGTCCCTGCGGATCCCGTACGAGCCGGTGCGCTGGGCCACCGACGTGGCGACCACCCACGACGACGAGGTCAACAAGACCGCCCGGGTCATCGAGCTGATCCACTCCTACCGGGTCCGCGGCCACCTGATGGCCGACACCGACCCGCTGGAGTACATGCAGCGCAAGCACCCCGACCTGGACGTCGTCTCGCACGGCCTCACCCTGTGGGACCTGGAGCGCGAGTTCGCGGTCGGCGGCTTCGGCGGCCAGAAGATGATGAAGCTCCGCGACATCCTCGGCCTGCTGCGCAACACCTACTGCCGCACCGTCGGCATCGAGTACATGCACATCCAGGACCCGGCGCAGCGCAAGTGGCTGCAGGAGCGCCTGGAGAAGCCGTACACCAAGCCCGAGCGCGAGGAGCAGCTGCGCATCCTGCGCCGGCTGAACTCGGCCGAGGCGTTCGAGACCTTCCTGCAGACCAAGTACGTCGGGCAGAAGCGGTTCTCGCTGGAGGGCGGCGAGTCGCTCATCCCGCTGCTGGACGCCACCATCGACGCCGCCGCCGAGCACCGCCTCGACGAGGCCGTCATCGGCATGGCCCACCGCGGCCGGCTGAACGTGCTGGCGAACATCGTCGGCAAGCCGTTCGGCAAGATCTTCGGCGAGTTCGAGGGCAACCTCGACCCGAAGTCGATGCACGGCTCCGGCGACGTCAAGTACCACCTGGGCTCCGAGGGCACCTTCACCGGCCTGGACGGCGAGACCATCAAGGTGTCGCTGGCCGCCAACCCCTCGCACCTGGAGACCGTCGACCCGGTGGTCGAGGGCATCGCCCGCGCCAAGCAGGACATCCTGGACTTCGGCGGCACCACCTTCCCGGTGCTCCCGATCCAGATCCACGGCGACGCGGCCTTCGCCGGCCAGGGCGTGGTCGCGGAGACCCTGAACATGTCGCAGCTGCGCGGCTACCGCACCGGCGGCACCGTGCACATCGTGGTCAACAACCAGGTCGGCTTCACCGCCGCCCCGGCCTCCTCGCGCTCGTCGATGTACTGCACCGACGTGGCCCGGATGATCGAGGCGCCGATCTTCCACGTGAACGGCGACGACCCGGAGGCCGTGGTCCGCGTCGCGCGGCTGGCCTTCGAGTTCCGCCAGCAGTTCCACAAGGACGTCGTGATCGACCTCATCTGCTACCGCCGCCGCGGTCACAACGAGGCCGACAACCCGTCGTTCACCCAGCCGCTGATGTACGACCTGATCGACAAGAAGCGCTCGGTGCGCAAGCTCTACACCGAGGCGCTGATCGGTCGCGGCGACATCACCATGGAAGAGGCGGAGCAGGCGCTCCAGGACTTCCAGGGCCAGCTGGAGAAGGTGTTCGCCGAGGTCCGCGAGGCCACCGCCGCCCCGGCCCCGGCCGAGACCGGCCGCCCGGTCGCCGACTTCCCGGTGTCCATCCAGACCGGCATCTCCGCCGAGATGGTCAAGCGGATCGCCGCCTCGCAGGTCAACCTGCCGGACTGGCTGACCGTGCACCCGCGCCTGCTGCCGCAGCTGCAGCGCCGCGCCGCCTCGGTCGAGGACAACACCATCGACTGGGCCACCGGCGAGGCGCTCGCCATCGGCTCGCTGCTGATGGAGGGCCACCCCGTCCGGCTGGCCGGCCAGGACTCGCGCCGCGGCACCTTCGGCCAGCGCCACGCGGTGCTGATCGACCGGAACACCGGCGAGGACTACACCCCGCTGATGTACCTGACCGAGGACCAGGCCCGGTTCACCGTCTACGACTCGCTGCTCAGCGAGTACGCGGCGATGGGCTTCGAGTACGGCTACTCGCTGACCCGCCCGAACGCGCTGGTCATGTGGGAGGCGCAGTTCGGCGACTTCGTCAACGGCGCGCAGACCATGGTCGACGAGTACATCGCGTCCGCCGAGCAGAAGTGGGGCCAGCACTCCGGCGTCACCCTGTTGCTGCCGCACGGCATGGAGGGCCAGGGCCCGGACCACTCGTCCGCCCGCCCGGAGCGCTTCCTGGCGCTGTGCGCGCAGGACAACATGACGGTCGCCATGCCGACCCTGCCGTCGAACTACTTCCACCTGCTGCGCTGGCAGGCGCACAACCCGCACCACAAGCCGCTCATCGTCTTCACCCCGAAGTCGATGCTGCGCCTGAAGGCCGCGGCGTCCGCCGCCTCCGAGTTCCTCAGCGGCGGCTTCCGCCCGGTGATCGGGGACAGCACGGTCGACCCGGCGCAGGTCCGCAAGGTGGTCATCACCTCCGGCAAGTTCTACTACGACCTGGAGGCGGCCCGGACCGAGCGCGGCGTCACCGACACCGCGATCGTCCGCGTCGAGCGCCTGTACCCGCTGCCGGTGGCCGAGCTGCAGGAGGAGCTGGGCCGCTACGGCGAGAACGTCCAGTTCGTCTGGGCGCAGGAGGAGCCGGCGAACCAGGGTGCTTGGCCGTTCATCGCGATGAACCTGGTCGACCACCTGCAGGTCGTGATCGGCCGCTCCGGCGGCAACGCCCGACTGCGCCGGGTGGCCCGCACCGCGTCCTCGGCCCCGGCCGTGGGTTCCGCCAAGCGGCACGCCGCCGAGCAGCAGGCGCTGGTCGAAGAGGTGTTCTCGCTCTGACGCGCTGAGCGCGGCACGGCACCGACCGCCCCGCCCCCGGTTCTCCGGGGGCGGGGCGGTTCCGTTTCCGGACCGTGACGCTCCGTCGGGCACCGCGGGCTGCAAGGGATCTGACGGATCGGTAGGTTGTGGTTCGCCGTTTCCGACGCCCGCGCGCGGACGGCCGTCTTTCGACACGCTCATCCAAGGGGGACCCGCCGCATGGCAGCCGACACTCCGCAGAACGCCGTCCCGCTCCCGCCGGTCTTCCAACCCCTGCTGGCGGACGACCCCCGCGAGGTCGGCGGCTACCGGCTGTTCGCCCGCCTCGGCGCCGGCGGCATGGGCCGGGTCTACCTGTCGTACACGCCGGGCGGGCGTCCGGTGGCGCTCAAGGTGGTGCGCCCCGAGTTCGCCGAGGACGGCGAGTTCCGCCGCCGCTTCGCCCAGGAGGTGAGCAGCGCCCAGCGGATCCACGGGCTGTACACCGCGCAGGTGATCGACTCCGGCGGCCTGGAGTCGGGCGCGCCGTGGCTGGTCACCTCGTACGTGCCGGGCCCGTCGCTGCAGCAGGTGGTGCGCGAGCACGGCGCGCTGCCGGTGCGCACGGTGCTGCTGCTGGTGGGCGGCATCGCGGAGGCGCTGCAGGCGATCCACAGCGTCCAGGTGGTGCACCGGGACCTCAAGCCGGCCAACGTGCTGGTGGCCTCGGACGGGCCGCGGGTGATCGACTTCGGCATCGCCCGGGCCGCCGACGCGACGGCGCTGACCGGCACCGGCTACCGGATCGGCTCGCCCGCGTTCATGTCGCCGGAGCAGGCCCAGGGCCGGACGATCACCCCGGCCACCGACGTGTTCGCGCTGGGCGCGCTGGCCGCGTACGTGGCGGGCGGCGCGCCGCCGTTCGGCGACGGGCCGGACACCGCGGTGCTGTACCGGGTGGTGCACGAGGAGCCGGAGCTGAGCACCGTCCCGGCGCCGCTGCGCGAGCTGATCGGCCGCTGCCTGGCGAAGGACCCGGAGGACCGGCCGACGCCCGCGGAGATCATCCAGGCGGCCCGGGAGCACCCGGTGGTCGGCGGGCAGCTGCGGTTCGGCGAGGACTGGCTGCCCGGGCAGGTGAACACCGAGATCACCCGGCGCTCCGACCTGCCGCGGACCCCGCCGACCCCGCTGCCCGCGGCGCCGGCGCTGCCCGCCGCTCCCCCGCCGCCGGTCGCCGCCCCGTTCGCGCCCCCGGCCGCGCCCCCCGCGCAACACTCCGCCCCCGTGGTGCCGCCGTCCGGCGCGTTCGGACCGCTCACCCCGACCTCGGAGGCGGTCACCGGCCCGGTCGCCCCGGCCGATCCGACGCTGCGGCTGACCGAGCAGCACACCCCGCCGCCGGCGCCCGCCGTCCCGCTGGCCGCCGAGCCCGGGCCGGCCCCGGCCGCCGCGGCCCCGGCCGCGCGGGCCGCGAAGCCGGAGCGCCGGGGCGGGGTGTCCTGGAAGACCCTGCTGGTGGTCGCGCTGGTGACGCTGCTGGCGGGCACCACCGGCGGCCTGGTGCTGATGAAGACGCTCAACGACAAGGACAAGGACAAGACGACGACCGCGACGCAGAGCGCCCCGGCGAGCCCGGACCCGGCGGGCGGCAGCGGCGGCAGCGGCGGCGGCAGTCAGGACCAGGTGACGGCGGCGCCGTCGGACACCCCGACGAAGGCCTCCCCCTCGGCGTCCGCCTCGCCCTCCGCCCGCAAGAGCGGGGCGCCCGCCGGATTCACCGCGGTCTACACCGACCGCGAGCTGTCGGTGCCCAGCACCGACTACGGCTTCGACCTGCTCAACGGCAAGGTGGTGCCGGCCTCCTCCGACAACGACGTCTTCCTGCGGCCCGGCTACGACGACCTGCGGGTGACGGACGGCTACGACCGGTACCTCGGCAAGGCGGACTCGATGACCCCGCAGGAGTGCTCGGACGCCATCGACAAGAACCCGAGCGCCGACTTCCCGTACTCCGACCTCCCGCCGGGCCGGGTGATCTGCGTGCGCAACCGGCAGACCTGGAGCGTGGCGATCATGAAGATCGGCAACGTCACCAACGACGGCGCGGTGTCGCTCTCGCTCAGCTACTACCGGTACAACGGCTGATCGGCGCCGCACTATCCTGGGTCCCGACGGACCTGGAACCACCCACCCCCGGAGCGAACCACCGTGTACTTCACCGACCGCGGCATCGAGGAGTTGGAGAGCCGGCGTGGCGAGGAGGAGGTCACCTTCGAGTGGCTGGCCGAGCGCCTGCGGGAGTTCGTGGACCTGAACCCGGACTTCGAGGTGCCGGTGGAGCGGCTGGCCACCTGGCTGGCCCGGCTGGACGACGAGGACGACGAGGAGTGACCGGCTGAGGCGCGGTCGACCGCACGGCCCGGAAGGCGAGTCCGCCTTCCGGGCCGTCGTCGTTCCCGGGGTCCTCCCCGAGCCGCGCCTCGGGGTCCGCTCCGGGTCGGGGTGGGGGTCGGGGCTCCTTGACTTCCCGGCTACGCGATATATCGTGAATAGCAGGAAGGACGCGATACATCGCGTATCGGAGGACAGGACGGACGGGGAGCCGGAAATGACCGAGTGGACGGTAGACAGCACCGAGAAGATCGCCTTCGACGAGGCGGTGCACACCCTGCACGTGCGCGTCGTCGACGGCACGGTGAACGTGGTGCCCACCGAGGGCCCCGCCCGGCTGGAGGTGGCCCGGCTGGAGGGCGAGCCGCTCCAGGTCTCGCTGGCGGACGGCGTGCTGACCGTGACCTACAAGGACCTCAGCTGGAGCGAGCTCGGCGCGGCCGTGAAGTCCGTGCCGACCGCCAAGTCCTTCTTCTCCGGCCTGCGCCGCAAGCGCAGCGCCGACGTCACGGTGGCGGTCCCGGCCTCCGCCGTGGTCCGGGTCGGCACCGTCTCCGCCGACGCCACGATCTCCGGCATCGCCGGCGAGGTCGGGGTGCACGGCGCCAGCGGCGCCACCACGCTGGCCGGGCTGACCGGCCAGGTCAGCGCCAACACCGTCTCGGGGGACGTGGACGCCGAGGGCCTGTCCGGCGAGCTGAAGGTCAACACGGTGTCCGGCGCGGTCACCCTGGTGGCCGGCTCCGCGACGCGGATCCGCGCCCACTCGGTCTCCGGCGCCGTCACCCTGGACCTGGACGCCGCCACCCCCACCGACATCGCCGTCAACACCGTCTCCGGTGCGGTCGGCGTCCGGCTGCCCGCCCTGGCCGACGCCAAGGTCGAGGCCGGCACCACCAGCGGTACGCTCTCCAGCGCCTTCGCCGAGCTGAGCGTCGGCGGCGGCTGGGGCTCCAAGAAGCTCTCCGGCCAGCTCGGCACCGGCCGCGGCCGCCTCTCGGTGACCACCGTCACCGGCGCGGTCACCGTCCAGCGCCGCCCCGAGACCGAGGAGGACCGCCCGGCCAAGGAGCTGCCGGCGGCCCCGCTCGACCTGACCAAGGAGTCCTGATGACACCGGTGTTCGGCCACGGGCGGCTGCGCCTGTACCTGCTGAAGCTGCTCGACGAGAGCCCCCGGCACGGGTACGAGGTGATCCGCCTGCTGGAGGAGCGCTTCCACGGCCTGTACGCGCCCTCCGCGGGCACCGTCTACCCCCGGCTCGCCAAGCTGGAGGCCGAGGGCCTGGTCAGCCACACCACCGAGGGCGGCCGCAAGGTCTACCGGCTCACCGATCTCGGGCGGGACGAACTCGCCTCCCGCTCGGCCGAGTTGACCGACCTGGAGGCCGAGATCCACGACTCGGTCGGCCAGCTCGCCGGGGCCATCCGGCAGGACGTCCGGGACAACGCCAAGGACCTGCGTGCCGAGCTCTGGAACCAGGCCGAGCCCGGGGCGTCCGGCACCGGGACGTCCTGGCGCGACCAGGAGTCCTGGCAGCGGGCCAAGGAGGAGTTCGCCCGGCTCAAGGCCGAGACCAAGGAGCAGGCCCGGCGGGCCAAGGAGCAGGAGAAGGCCGCCCGGCAGCAGGCCAAGGCCGCCGAGGCCGAGGCCAGGAAGCTGCGCGAGCAGTCCAAGGCCGCCCGCACCGCCGCCCAGCAGGAGGCGCTGCGGCTCAAGCGCCGGATCGAGGAGCAGGTCCGGGCGCACGCCGCGGGCGGCGGCTGGTCGGCCGGCCTGGCCGAGGGCCTGGCCGAACTGACCCGCGGCCTCGGCTCGTTGGCGGACGCGGCGCGCTGGGGCGGGCCGGAGGAGCCGGCCGTCCGGATCGACCTGGACAAGGACGCCGAGGGCGCCGAGAACGCCCAGGCGCCCGGGGCCGCCGAGCCGCTGCCCGACTGGGCCCGCACCGACCCGGCCGGCGACCCGGCCCGCGAGCTGGAGCGGCTGCTCGACCGGTTCCGCGACCACGTCCGGGACACCGCCCGCGACCGCGGCGTCGACGCCGCCCGGCTGGCCCGCGCCCAGCGGGCGCTGGCCGCCGCCGCCCGCGCGCTGTACGGGCGTTAGGCCCGCACGAGGAACCCGGAGCGCCCCCGAGGACGGGTCGGGGGCGCTCCGCCGCCGTCCGGCGGCGGCGTCAGGGGGTGAGCACCAGCTTGCCGAACACGTCCCCGCGCTCCAGCCGGGCGAACGCCTCCCGGGCGTCGGCCAGCGGCAGCACCGAGTCGATCACCGGCCGCACCCCGGAGTTGGCGCAGAGCGCGAGCAGCCCGGCCAGCTCCTCCTTGCTGCCCATGGTCGAGCCGACCACCTTGAGCTCCAGGAAGAAGATCCGGTTCAGCTCGGCGGCCTTCGGGCTCGGCCCGCTGGTGGCCCCCGAGATCACGATGGTGCCGCCCGGGCGCAGCGACTTCACCGAGTGCGACCAGGTCGCCGCGCCGACCGTCTCCAGCACCGCGTCCACCCGCTCCGGCAGCCGGGCGCCGCTCTCGAAGGCCGCGTCCGCGCCGAGTTCGACCGCCCGGGCCCGCTTGGCCTCGTCCCGGCCGGTGACCCACACCCGCAGCCCGGCGGCCTTGGCCAGCACCACCAGCGCGGTCGACACCCCGCCGCCGGCGCCCTGCACCAGCACCGTGTCACCGGGCTTCACGCCCGCGTTGGTGAACAGCATCCGGTACGCGGTCAGCCAGGCGGTGGGCAGGCAGGCGGCCTGTTCGAAGCTCAGTTCGGCGGGCTTGGGCAGCAGGTTCCAGGTCGGCACCGCGACGCGCTGCGCGAAGGTGCCCTGGTAGCGCTCGGTCAGGATCGAGCGGGGCTCGTGCGGGCCCACCCCGTGGCCGCTCTGGCCGACCACCGAGTGGATCACCACCTCGTTGCCGTCCTCGTCCACGCCCGCCGCGTCGCAGCCGAGCACCATCGGCAGCCGCTCGGCGGGCAGGCCGACCCCGCGCAGCGACCACAGGTCGTGGTGGTTCAGCGTGGCGGCCCTCACCGTCACCACGCTCCAGCCGGGGCGGGCCTCCGGTTCGGGCACCTCGCCCAGTTCGAGTGCGCTCAGCGGGTCGTCGGGACTGGTGCGGGCGGCGTAGGCAGCGAACATGCCCGGACCATAGCCGGGCGGTGCGCCGCGTGTTAACCGCGACTCACTGTGAACGTCCCCATATTGCTTTTCCGGGACGGCCGTTCCGGGCGCAGCGGGATCCGCCCTCGGGGGTTTCCCCGGGCGGATCCCGGCGCTGTGCGCCCCCGGGTCAGATCCGGGCGAGCCCCTCCGCCCTGGCGGCCTCCGCGACGGCGCGGGTGACCGCCGGGGCGACCCGCTCGTCGAAGGGCGACGGGATGACCTTCTGCGGGGTCAGTTCGTCGGCGACGACGCCCGCCAGGGCCTTGGCGGCGGCGAGCTTCATGCCCTCGGAGATCCGGCTGGCCCGGACCGAGAGGGCGCCGGCGAAGATGCCGGGGAAGGCCAGCACGTTGTTGATCTGGTTCGGGAAGTCCGAGCGCCCGGTGGCGACCACGGCCGCGTAGCGGTGGGCGACCTCGGGGTGGATCTCCGGGGTGGGGTTGGCCATCGCGAAGACGAAGCAGCCGGGCGCCATGGTGGCCACGACCTCCTCCGGAACGGTGCCGCCGGAGACGCCGATGAACACGTCGGCGCCGTTCAGCGCGTCGGCCAGGGTGCCCGTGACACCGCCGCGGTTGGTGAGCGCCGCGATCTCCGCCTTGACGTCGGTGAGGTCCGTACGGCCCCGGTGGACCACGCCGCGGCGGTCGCAGACCGCGACGTCGCCGATGCCGGCGGCGAGCAGCATCTTGGCGATCGCGATGCCGGCCGCGCCCGCGCCGGAGATGACCGCGCGCAGGTCGCCGACCTGACGGCCGGTCACCTGCGCGGCGTTCCACAGCGCGGCGGTGGTGACGATCGCGGTGCCGTGCTGGTCGTCGTGGAAGACCGGGATGTCGAGCCGCTCCTGGAGCCGCCGCTCGATCTCGAAGCAGCGGGGGGCGGAGATGTCCTCCAGGTTGACGCCGCCGAAGGACGGGGCGAGCCGGACCACGGTCTCGACGATCTCGTCGACGCCGGTGCAGTCCAGCGCGATCGGCACCGCGTCGACGCCGCCGAACTGCTTGAACAGGATGGCCTTGCCCTCCATCACGGGCAGCGAGGCCCGCGGGCCGATGTCGCCGAGGCCGAGCACCGCGGTGCCGTCGGTGACCACCGCGACGGTGTTGGCCTTCCAGGTGTAGTCGTCGACCAGCGCGGGCTGTTCGGCGATGGCGGTGCAGACCCGGGCCACGCCCGGGGTGTAGGCGAGCGACAGGTCCTCGCTGTCGCGGACCGGGACGGTCGCCCGGATCTCCATCTTGCCGCCGCGGTGCAGCGCGAAGACGGCGTCGACCGGGTCGTCGGTGCTCTGGGTGTCGGTGATGATCTCCGCTGCCACAATGACCTCTTCGTCATATATCAGCGAAGGCGCGCGTCCGACGGACTTCGACCTCGGTGCGCGGCAATGCGCGAGTACGGGCGCGCCGCCTGGGGCGCACCCGGGTCCGGGTCGGGGCGCAGCCGTCGGGCGGCGCCCTCGGGGTGAGGGTTTTAGGTGTTCTGCGCTTGTTCGTCCGGACGCCGGCACCGCACCTGTGCCGGGTCCTTCTTGTCCGCGTGGCCCCTGAAGAGCGAGGGGTCCGCAGGGCACTCGCAGGAATGAACGCAGACACGGAGGGGAAACCGGCGCCTCGGATACGGAGCCGGTGAGGGCTTCCGTTCGTCCGCGCCCCCGGCCCTGTGGCGGACCGGCGGTCTGAGTTCTGCGTCGGGGGTCACCCGATACCAGATTCTGACACACCCGCGACCCGGTCCATCAGGCCGGGATGGCAGTATCCGGTGTTCGACCACCGTTGTCCGGACGTTCCCGCACCTGTCGGGTCCGCGTCCTGCCCCGGCGCACCGGTCGCGCACACCAGCGCGCAGCGGCGGGGGCCCACCCCTCTCCCACAGGAGGATCGAGATGTCGACGGCCACTCCCCCCGCCAGACCCGGGGCCCGTCCGCGCCCCGCCGCGGGCGCCCTCACCGCCGCGGCCCTGGCCGGAACGCTGCTGCTGGCCGGCTGCGGCTCCACCGCTCCGTCGGGCGGCGACGCCGGGTCGGCGTCCGGCCCGCGGGACCGGCTGCCGGAGCAGGTGCGCAAGGACGGGGTGCTGCGGATCGGCGCGGACCTGACCTACCCCCCGATCGGCTTCAAGGCGGACGGGGACCGGCCGGACGGCCTGGACGTGGACCTGGCCAACGCGCTGGGCAACGTCCTGGGCCTGCGGGTGCAGTTCAGCGACGTGCCGTTCGACCGGCTGCGGCTGGGGCTGCAGGCGCACGAGTACGACGTGGTGATGTCGGGGATGACCGACACCCCGCAGCGCCGGGACGGCGTCGACGAGCAGGCCCGCAAGGTGAACGACGGCGTGGACTTCCTCGACTACTTCGCCACCGGCACCTCGATCGTGGTGGCCGGGGGCAATCCGCAGCGGATCGCCGGCCTGGACG
Source organism: Kitasatospora sp. NPDC004272 (assembly GCF_053603035.1). Lineage (NCBI taxonomy): Bacteria > Bacillati > Actinomycetota > Actinomycetes > Kitasatosporales > Streptomycetaceae > Kitasatospora > Kitasatospora sp. NPDC004272. Next base: position 11,358 of record NZ_JBSGET010000151.1, read on the forward strand.
ACCTGTGCGGGCGGACGGTCGCGGTGCAGCGCGGGACCACCCAGGCGGGGATGCTGGAGCGGCAGGCCGGGGCGTGCGAGAAGGCCGGCCGGAAGCTGACGGTGACCGAGACCGAGACCGACGAGCAGGCGTTGGCCCTGGTCGCGCAGGGCCGGGCCGCGGCGGACCTGGACGACGCGCCGGTGGCGGCGTACGCGGTGAAGAACGGCCGGGCCGGCGGGAAGTTCCAACTGACCGGTGAGCAGTGGCAGGTGGCGCCGTACGGGATCGCCTTCTCGAAGGAGGACACCGCGCTGCGGGACGCCGTGACGGAGGCGCTGGACCGGCTGATCCACTCCGGCGAGTACGACGGGATCCTGGCCAAGTGGGGCCTGTCCGACGGCGCGGTGCAGAGCGCGGTGGTGAACGGCGGCTTCTAGGCTTCCGCCTGACGGGTGGTCACCCGGTGCATGGCTATGCATCGGGTGACATGATCATGTAAATGATCCGGATAACGGACAGTAGCCCGTCCTGTTATCCGATTTTGATCTGTGACGGGGATGAATTGCCCACCCGCAGTGGCAGGATTCCCCCACACCGGATCCACCTGTCACCTCGGCGGAGGGTGGCGAGCACCGACCCCGCTGTACCGCGCCACCCCACCCGGCAGCGCGAACACCGTCCGACCCCCAGGAGGAGATCCCCCCATGTCCGCTGCCCGTACCCCTCGCCTGCGGCCGATCGCCGCGACGGCGGCCCTCGCGGCCGGCTCGCTGCTCCTCGCCGCCTGCGGCAGCTCCGGCACCACCACCACCTCGGGCGCCGCCCCGATCCCCACCCAGTCCATCCCGGCCGTCCAGGCCGACCCGGCACTGGCCGCCCTCGTCCCGGCCGAACTCAAGTCCGGCGGCAAGCTGGTGGTCGGCTCCGACACCTCGTACGCGCCCAACGAGTTCAAGGACGAGAAGGGCAAGATCGTCGGTATGGACGTCGACCTGGGCGTCGCCATCGCCCAGAAGCTCGGCCTGACCGCCGACTTCCAGAGCGCCGGCTTCACCGACATCATCCCCGGCATCCAGTCGAACAAGTACCAACTCGGCATGAGCTCCTTCACCGACACCAAGGAGCGCGAGGAGCAGGTCGACATGGTCACCTACTTCTCGGCCGGCACCTCCGCCGCCGTGAAGAAGGGCAACCCGGACAAGATCGCCCTGGACGACCTGTGCGGCAAGAAGGTCGCCGTCCAGGACGGCACCACCCAGGCCGACGAGGTCAAGGACACCCGCAACCCGGACTGCGCCAAGGCCGGCAAGCCCGCCGTCCCGAACGACGGCGACCGCTTCGCGCTGCAGACCGACGTCGCCCAGTCGCTGGTCTCCGGCCGCGACCAGGTGATGCTGGCCGACTCCCCGGTCATCGACTACGCCCTCAAGCAGACCGGCGGCCAGCTGGAGAAGCTCGGCGACACCTACGGCGCCGCCCCCTACGGCGTGATCCTGGCCAAGGGCTCGCCGCTGGGCAAGGCCGTCCAGGGCGCGATCCAGTCGCTGATGGCGGACGGCACCTACAAGGCCGTCCTCGACAAGTGGGGCGTCTCCGCCGGAGCGATCAGCACCTCCGAGATCAACCCCGCCGGCCAGGGCTGACCCTCCGCCGCCCGATCCCCCGACGAGGTAATCACGTGGAAAAGACCGATCAGGGGTCGGCGCAGCGGGGAGGGCCCGAGACCATCAGGGCCGTCCCCGTCCGCCACCCCGGCCGCTGGGTCTCCGTCGCGGTCGTGGCCGTGCTCGGCGCGATGCTGCTGCACGTCCTGCTCACCAACCCGGCGCTGGACTGGGACTTCGTCGGCGCCACGCTGCGCGACCCCACCGTGGTGCACGGCATCTGGGTCACCCTGGAGCTGACCGCGCTGTCCATGCTGATGGGCGTGGTCGGCGGCGTGCTGCTGGCCGTCATGCGGCTGTCGAAGAACCCGGTGCTCTCCGGCACCGCCTGGTTCTACATCTGGGTCTTCCGCGGCACCCCGGTCCTGGTGCAGCTGGTGCTCTGGAACAACATCGGCTTCCTGTGGAAGCAGATCTCGCTCGGCGTCCCGTTCGGCCCGTCCTTCTGGTCCCAGGACTCCAACACCCTGGTGCCGGTGTTCACCGCCGCCCTGCTCGGCCTCGGCCTCAACGAGGCCGCCTACATGGCGGAGATCGTCCGGGCCGGCATCCAGTCGGTGGACGAGGGCCAGTCCGAGGCCGCGCACGCGCTCGGCATGAGCCGGACCACCGTGCTGCGCCGGATCGTGCTGCCGCAGGCGATGCGGGTGATCATCCCGCCGACCGGCAACGAGACCATCTCGATGCTGAAGACCACCTCGCTGGTGCAGGTGATCTCGCTGGTGGAGCTGTTCACCGCCGGCCACGACATCTCCACCCGCACCTACAAGCCGATCGCGGCGATGATCGCGATCTCGATCTACTACCTGCTGCTGACCTCGATCCTGACCGTCGGCCAGTACTACCTGGAGCGGTACTACGCCCGCGGCGCCAACCGGACGCTGCCGCCCACCCCGCTGCAGCGGGTGCGCGCCCTGTTCGCCGGCCGCGCCCCGGCGAGGACGGCGGGCCCGGCGGCGGCCACCGCCACCGCGACGCCCGGCGCCGCCCCCGGCGGTGCTCCGGGCAGCGCTTCCGGCGGCGCTCCGGGCAGCGCTCCGGACGGAGGGAAGGACGCATGACCGACCTGTCCAAGCCGCCCCTGGCCGCCGACCGCCCGATGGTCCGGGCCGAGGGCGTGCACAAGTCCTACGGCCAGGTCGAGGTGCTCAAGGGCATCGACCTGGAGGTGCGGCAGAGCGAGGTGTTCTGCCTGGTCGGCCCGTCCGGCTCCGGCAAGTCCACCTTCCTGCGCTGCATCAACCACCTGGAGAAGATCAACGCCGGCCGGCTGTACGTGGACGGCGAGCTGGTCGGCTACCGGCAGAAGGGCGACCGGCTCCACGAGTTGCGGGACCGCGAGGTCGCGCTCAAGCGCCGGGACATCGGCATGGTCTTCCAGCGCTTCAACCTCTTCCCGCACATGACCGCGCTGGAGAACGTCACCGAGGCGCCGGTGCAGGTCAAGAAGGAGGGCCGGGCCGCCGCCAAGGAGCGCGCGATGGCCCTGCTGGAGCGGGTCGGCCTGGCCGACAAGGCCGGAAACTACCCGTCCCAGCTCTCCGGCGGCCAGCAGCAGCGGGTGGCGATCGCCCGGGCCCTGGCCATGGAGCCCAAGCTGATGCTGTTCGACGAGCCCACCTCGGCGCTCGACCCCGAACTGGTCGGCGACGTGCTGGACGTGATGCGCGGCCTGGCCGAGGAGGGCATGACGATGATCGTGGTCACCCACGAGATGGGCTTCGCCCGCGAGGTCGGCGACGCGCTGGTGTTCATGGACGACGGCGTGGTGGTCGAGTCCGGCCACCCGCGCGACGTGCTCGGCAACCCGCAGCACGAGCGCACCCGCGCGTTCCTCTCCAAGGTGCTCTGACCCGTCCGCCGTACCGCACGCCCGTACGCCCCCGGTGCCCGCCCCGCGCCCCCGCGCGCGGCGGGCACCGGCACGCGCCCCCGCACCTGTAATACCCTGGAGTCATTCGACCCGTTACACCCCGCCGGAAGGACCCCCGTGGAGCTCGCCTCGTACGCCGACTTCGCCGTCCGGCTGGTCAACAGCGAGGAACCCGACCGCGGCACCGACGACCTCACCTCGGTGGACGCCGTCCGGTCGCTGTTCGGCGGCCCCTCCCGGGCCGCCGCGCTCGCCGACGAGGCCGACCTGCCCCGGCTGCGCGCGGTCCGCACCCGGCTGCGCGGGGTGTTCGAGGCCGCCGCCGCGGGAGAGGACGTCCGGGCCGTCGACCTGCTCAACAGCCTGATGGTGGAGTACCCCGTCAGCCCGCTGGTCTCCGGCCACGACGACCTGGACGACACCGGCCGCCCCAACTGGCACCTGCACCTGGCCGACAACGCCCCCACCGCGGCCGCCAACTACGCCGCCGTCGCCTGCATGGGCCTGGCCATCCACCTCACCGGGCTCGGCGTCGACCGGCTCGGCACCTGCCAGGCCGCGCCCTGCCGCAACGCCTACCTCGACACCTCCACCAACCGCTCCCGCCGCTACTGCTCCGACCGCTGCGCCACCCGCGCCAACGTGGCCGCCTACCGGGCCCGCAAGCGCCAGGAGGCCCAGCGCGCCCTGGCCGCCCAGGGCTGAACCCCCGGCTGACGGCACGTCACCGGGCACCGCGTCACAGCTCCCCCTCGAACGGGACGCCCACGCCCAGCCGTTCGGCGAACCGCGGCACCCGGCCGCGCAGCAGCGGCCCGCCCAGCAGCCGCTCCAGCCGCCGCCCCGGCGCCAGCCAGGCCGGCCGGGGGGCCAGCCGCAGCAGCACCCGGCCGAGCACCAACTCGTCCGGCACCGCGCCGTATTCGCGGCTGTCGGTGCGCACCAGCGGATTGTCGGAGAGCATCCACCAGCCCCCGGGCCGCCGCCCCGCCGCGCGCTTGACCACCAACAGGTCCTGCTGCAGCGGGTGCCGGTACAGCGCGATCGCCCCGGGCCGCAGCCGCGCGCCGTAGCGCACCAGCACCCGGTCGCCGTCGGAGAGCGTCCGGCGCATCGACGGACCGGCGATGTCGGCGACGCCGAGCGGTGTCCCATATCGCATGGTTCGAACTCCTTCTTTTGCCCTAGGCCACCGGGGCGACGGCGATTTCGGCCCGCCGTGAGGGTAATGTCGGGCCCGGGAAGACGATCTAAGGAAGGACCCCCATGTTCTCTCGTCTGTTTGCTCCGCGAGTCACCGCCCACGCCCACTGCGACCTCCCCTGCGGCGTGTACGACCCGGCCCAGGCCCGCATCGAGGCCGAGTCCGTGAAGGCCACTCAGGAGAAGTACCAGGCCAACGAGGACGCCGAGTTCCGCGCTCGCGCCATCGTCATCAAGGAGGAGCGCGCCGAGCTGGTCAAGCACCACCTCTCGGTGCTGCACACCGACTACTTCAAGGCCCCGCACTTCGAGGCCTACCCGGGCCTGCACGACCTGTTCAACCGCGCCGGCAAGGCCGCCTCGGCCGCCAAGGCGTCCACCGACCCGGCGACCGGCCAGGCCCTGCTGGACCTGATCGCCGAGATCGACGCCATCTTCTGGGAGACCAAGAAGGCCTGACGCCCCACCGCACCACCCAGAGAACCCGGCTGCCACCACCCCGCCCAAGGGGCCCGGCAGCCGGGTTCCCGCGTTCCCGCCCCCGCAAGCCCGCCGCCGACAACTCCCGCCCCGCCCCCGCCGCCCGGCGCACTCGACCCCGGAGGCACCCCCGCTTCCCGAAGAGCCCGCCGCAAGGCGGCTCCCCCGCCGTACGGCCATCCCCCCGGCGACCCGCCGCAGGCGCCCGCTTCCCCAAGAGCCCGCCGCAGGCGACTCTCTGCCGCGCCGCGCGGCCATCCCCTCCCCCAGGAGCCCCCGCCGCAGGCGGCTCCCCCGCCACCCGGCGCAGCCATCACCTCCCCTCGGAAGCCCGCCGCAGGCGACTCCCCGTCCTCCTGCTTCCCCCAGGAATCCAATGGTGCTAGTTTCATTAGCACCATGTTGCTGAGACTGGACACCAAGGACACCCGGCCCCTGCACGAGCAGGTCGCCGCCGCCGTCCGCCGCGCCGTCGCCGAGGGCGAGTTCCGCCCCGGCGGCCGGCTGCCCTCCGCGCGCGACCTCGCCCAGGCGCTCGACGTGAACGTCAACACCGTCCTGCGCGGTCTGCGCGACTTGCGCGACGCCGGGGTGCTGGAGTTCCGCCGGGGCCGGGGCGTGACCGTCGCGGCGGGCGCCGACCGGCGTTCCGGACTGCTGGAGCAGGCCCGTGCGCTGGTCGCGGAGGCCGCCCGGGCCGGGTACGGCAGGGACGAACTCATCGAAATGATCAGGGGGATACCGTGAGCGAGCAGGAGAAGGCCGACCGGGGCGGCCTGCTGTGGCCGGCGCTCTGGGTGTCGGGCACCGCGGTGCTGACCGCCGTGCTGCCGCTGACCGTCGGCGACCGGCTGCCCGACCGGCTGGCCACCCACTGGCGCGGCAGCACCGCGAACGGCTCGATGCCGCTGTGGGCGGCCTGCCTGGTGCCGGCGCTGATCTGGGCGGTGCTGGGCGCGGCGGGCCTGTCGGTCCTGCGCCGGAGCGACCCGCTGTGGCGGGTCTGGACGCTGGCCGGTCTGCTGTCGGGCGGCGTGCTGTTCCTCGGTCTGCAGAGCGCCGCGGTCCGCGCCAACCTGGACCGCGCCGACTGGCACGGGGCCCGGCTCCCGCTGGGCTGGTTCCTCGGCGGCCTGGCCGCCGCGCTGCTGACCGGTCTGGCGGTGCGGTTGCTGGGCGGGCGCGGCCTGGCGACCGCCGCTCCCCCGGCGCCAGCCGGCCCGGTGCTGGAGCTCCCCGAGGGCGAGCGCCTGGCGTGGTTCTCCCGGGCCGACAACCCCGCGCTGCGGGTGCTCGCGGCGGTGTGCGGCCCGCTGGCGGCGGTCGCCCTGCTGGGCAGCGCGACCGGCCTGTTCGGGGCGGAGTGGGGCTGGCCGCTGTTCGCCGTGTCGGCGGTGGTGGGCCTGGCCGCCGCGTGCTGCTCCTCGGTGCGGGTGCGGGTCTCCGACACCGGTCTGGAGGTGGCGCTGGGCGTGTTCGGCCTGCCGACCCGGCGCTGGGCGCTGGCCGAACTGGAGTCGGCCCGGGTCGAGGACCGGCTGCCCTCCCAGGTCGGCGGCTGGGGCTACCGGTTGAGCGGGCGCGGCACCACCGTGATGCTGCGCGCCGGCGCGTGCCTGGTGGTGCGGATCCGCGCCACCGGCCACGACTTCGCGGTGAGCGTCGACGACGCCGAGCGCGGCGCGGCCCTGCTGAACGCGCTGCGCGCCCGCCAGGACGCCTGACCCCCGCGTCACCGCGTCACCGCGTCCTCACCGCCCGTGCCCGGGGCGCCCGTCCGGAGTCCGTTTCCGGCGGTGCCGCCCCGGGCATAAAGGCCATTCCGGATGAAGGGGTGAGATGGGTACGCTCGACCGTATGATCCGCACCGCGACTCCCGCCGACGTCCCCTTCGTCCACGCCATGATCCGCGAACTCGCCGAGTACGAGCGGGCGCTGTCCGAGGCGAAGGCCACCGAGGAGCAGTTGCACGACGCGCTGTTCGGCGAGCACCCGGCGGTGTTCGGCCTGATCGCCGAGGAGGAGTCCGGCGAGCCGGTCGGCTTCGCGCTCTGGTTCCGGAACTTCTCGACCTGGCGCGGCACCCACGGCATCTACCTGGAAGACCTGTACGTCCGCCCGGAGAAGCGCGGCGGCGGCCACGGCAGGGCGCTGCTGACCGAGCTGGCCCGGATCTGCGTGGAACGCGGGTACCAGCGGCTGGAGTGGTCGGTGCTGGACTGGAACGAGCCGTCGATCGGCTTCTACAAGTCGCTCGGCGCGGTGCCGATGGACGAGTGGACGGTCTTCCGGCTGACCGACGGGGCGCTGGCCGCGCTCGGCTCCGAGCCGCGCTGAGCGGGCCCCCGTTCGAACGGTGATCCCTCGTTCCCGTGACGGTGACGCGAGATCACGACAGACCGCCCCCGGGCGCGGTAACGTCTCGGGGCACAAGGCAGTTGAACCGAGCCAGTGGTGTTGGCAGCTCCCCGGCCGCAAGCACCGTGCGTCACCCAGGAGGTGAGGGTGTCCCAGATCTACGGCGAGCCCGGAGTGAAGGACTTCGTTGAGGTCCGGCTGCCCGCGGCGGGCGCCTATCTCTCGGTGCTGCGGACGGCGACGGCCGGCCTCGCGGCGCGGCTCGACTTCACCCTGGACGAGATCGAGGATCTCCGGATCGCGGTGGACGAGGCGTGCGCGATCCTGCTCCAACAGGCGGTGCCCGGCTCGATCCTGAGCTGCGTGTTCCAGTTGGTGGGCGATTCGCTGCGGGTCACCGTGTCCGCCCCGACCACCGACGGCCGGGCCCCGGAGCGGGACACCTTCGCCTGGACGGTGCTCTCCGCGCTGGCCGGCGAGGTGGACTCGACGGTGGGCTCGGACAACACGGTCTCCATCAGCCTGCACAAGAAGCGCGGCGGGTCGCCGGGCCAGCCGTAGGTAGTGACGTGTTCTCGGAACGGAACGGGTGATCGCCGTGAGTGATCTGGACCGCACAGTTGCCGTCGTACCGCCGCAGGCGAGCGTCGCCCGCACCGCCACCCCTGACGAAGCCCCCCCGAAGGACTCCCACCGGATGAGCCAGCCGACCGATCCGAAGCCCGAGCGGCCCGAGACGGCGCCCGAGTCGGTGCCCGCGGCCGAGCCCGCGGTGGTCGACGGCCCGGCGGCGGCCGCCGAGGCCGTCCGCTCGACCGTGCCGGCCCAGGGGCACCGCAGCGGCGCCCCGGACCGCGAGGCGGCCCGGGCGCTGTTCGTCCGGCTGTCCGAGCTGCCGGAGGGCTCGCCGGAGCGGGTGGAGATCCGCAACCAGCTGGTCCGGATGCACATCCCGCTGGTGGAGCACCTGGCCCGGCGCTTCCGCAACCGCGGCGAGCCGCTGGACGACCTGACCCAGGTCGCCACCATCGGCCTGATCAAGTCGGTGGACCGGTTCGACCACGAGCGCGGGGTGGAGTTCTCCACGTACGCGACGCCGACCATCGTCGGCGAGATCAAGCGGCACTTCCGGGACAAGGGCTGGGCGGTGCGGGTGCCGCGCCGCCTGCAGGAGCTCCGGCTGTCGCTGACCACGGCGACCAGCGAGCTGTCCCAGCGGCACGGCCGGTCGCCGACGGTGCACGAGCTGGCCGAGCACCTGGGCATCTCGGAGGAGGACGTGCTGGAGGGCCTGGAGTCCGCCAACGCGTACTCCACCCTCTCGCTGGACGTGCCGGACAGCGACGACGAGTCGCCGGCCGTGGCGGACACCCTGGGCGCCACCGACGAGGCGCTGGAGGGCGTCGAGTACCGGGAGTCGCTAAAGCCACTGCTGGCCCAACTGCCGCCCCGGGAGCAGAAGATCCTGGTGCTGCGGTTCTTCCGGAACATGACCCAGTCGCAGATCGCGGCCGAGGTGGGCATCTCCCAGATGCACGTCTCCCGGCTGCTCGCCCGCACCCTCGCGCAGCTGCGCGAGAAGCTGCTGGTCGAGGAGTAGGCGCCCCGCACCGCCCGTACCCCGCCACGCGCCGCACCGCCCGCGTCCCGCCACGCGCCGCACCGCCCGCGCACGACGCCGCAGGGCCCGTCCCCAC
>NZ_JBSGET010000152.1:0-20553 GCF_053603035.1 Kitasatospora sp. NPDC004272
AGATCGAGCCACGCGGCCCCATCGAGACCGAAGCAGCACGCCGCCTCGCCGACGACCTCAACGATCAGTAATCAGCTAATTACCCCACACTTTCTTAGGCGCGGCGGGCTCCTCGTCCACCACGACCTCGGCGATCACGACCTCCTCGACCACCACGTCCGCCTCCGCCTCGGGGCCGGCCTCGGCGTCCTCCGGCGCGGCGTCCTTCGGGGCGACGCCCGCGGCGTCGACCACGGTGCGGCCGCGGACGGCCAGTTCGTCGTAGACCTCCTTGGCCTTCACCGCGAACTCCAGCGCCCGGCCGACCTGCTGCATCGCGAACTCCTGGGCCTTGGCCTGGAGTTCCTTCACGTCGGTGGGCAGCGCGGTGACCGCCTCGGTGACCTTGGCCTGCGCGCCGACCAGCGCGGCGCCCGCGTCCTGCAGGGCGGCGGCGGCCTTCTCCTGGGTGCCCTTGCGGTCGGCGGCGAGCGCCTCCAGCTGGGCGGGCACCTCGCGGAGCTTCTCGTACGCGAGGTCACCGGCGCCGGCCAGCGCGTACAGCGGGGTCGGGTCGGTGAGGGTCTTCTTGAACTCGTCGCTGATCGGCATGTCGGGTCCTCCCGGTCGGGAGCCGCCGCGCGGTCGGGTCGCGCGGGGCTCGGTCACGCTGCTCTGGTCGTTCGGTGCTGGTTCGTTCTTCGGGCCGGGGGCCGGCCCCTCACGCGGGCTCCGCCGGGCGGGCGGCCTGGTTCTCCTTCAGGAACGCCTCGTACACCGACAGCAGGGCCTGCTTCTGCCGCTCGTTGATCAGCGGGTCGGCCAGGATCGCGGCCCGCAGGCCCGGCTCCGCGCCGTCCCGCTCCTCCAGGATCCCGGCCTGCACGTAGAGCGTCTCCGCCGAGATCCGCAGCGCCTTGGCGATCTGCTGGAGGATCTCCGCGCTGGGCTTGCGCAGCCCGCGCTCGATCTGGCTCAGGTACGGGTTGGACACCCCGGCGACCTCGGCCAGCTGCCGCAGCGAGTACTGCGCGCTCCGCCGCTGCTCCCGGATGTACTCGCCGAGCGAGCCCACGTTCAGTGACGCCATACGGGCAGTCTGCACCGCCCCGCTTGCAATTGCAAGCAGCCTGCTAGCAGCTGCGAACGCGCCGCTCAGTACGGGCCGGGCGTACCGGTGGCGGTCGGGTGCGGGTCGAAGACGAGGCGGCCGGCGGCGGGCTCGGGTGCGGACCGGCGCAGGAAGCGCTCGACCGGGACGCCCGCGGCGGCGCTCTGCTCGATCACCCGGGCCCGCCTTTCGGGGCCGAGGTCGGCCATCCAGCGCAGCGCCCAGCGGGCCCGGAGCGAGCGGGCCCAGCGGAAGCGGGCGGCGGCGGCCGCGAAGGGGGGCCGCGGTGTTGTTGTCCCACACGTCCGTCAGCCGGTAGATCTCCTCGCGGTCGAACTCCCGCGCGTCGGAGGAGACTTCGGCGATCCGCTCGACCGAGCGGTCGAGCGGCGCGGCGCAGGCGAGCAGGGTGCGCCGCTGCCGGGGGTGGAAGGACACGGAAGCGATTGTGCCCGGCGGCGCGGGGGGCCGTCCGGAGAAGTAGGGTGAGAGTGGATAACTTCCGGCGCCAGCAAGGGATTTGGCTGGCACGAGCGGACACATCGGGCGGAAGCGGGAGGGCCGGGCGGGATGGCGGAGCGGCGGATCGGCGCGGTGCTGTGCGACCTGGACGGGGTGCTGCGGCGCTGGGCGGACCTCGCGGACGTCGACCGGGCGCACGGTCTCGCGCCCGGCACCCTCGCGGGGGCCGCCTTCCGGCCGGAGCGGCTGCTGCCCGCCGTCACGGGGCAGGTCGGGGACGGGGAGTGGCGGGCCCTGGTCGCCGCGGACCTGGCGGGAGTCTGCGGCTCGGTGGAGCGGGCCCGGGCGGTGGTCGCGGACTGGGGGCGGCAGCCGTCCCGGGTGGACCCGGAGGTGCTGGCGCTGCTGGGGGCGGTGCGCCGGAACGTGCCCGTGGTGCTGGTCTCCAACGGCACCGACCGACTGGAGTCGGACCTGGCCGCGCTCGGGCTGGACGGTGCCGTGGACGCGGTGGTCAACTCGGCCCGGGTCGGTGCGGCCAAGCCCGATCCCCGGATCTACCTCGCCGCCGCCGAACGGGCCGGCGTCCCGCCCCGGCGGTGCCTGTTCGTGGACGACACCGCGGGCCACCTCACCGCCGCGGCGGCCCTCGGCATGTGCGGCCACCACCACCGGGACGCGGACGGGCTGCGCGCGGTGCTCGACGGTCACGGCCTGCTCCGGGCCCGGTGAAATCCCGCGCCCCGCGCGGCGGGGGCGTGCCACCATCCTGATCATGACGATCTTCCGGGGGCCCGACGGAACGGCCCTCCACTACGACCGGCTCGGCGACGGGGCGCCCCTGGTGGCGGTCCCCGGCGGGCCCGGCATGGACGCCCGCTACCTCGGCACCCTCGGCGGGCTGGACGCCCACCGCCGGCTGGTCCGGTTCGACCCCCGGGGTTGCGGCCGCTCGGCGGCCCCCGCCGACCGGGCGAGCTGCGCGTTCGGCGCCCAGGCCGCGGACGTGGAGGCCCTCCGGGAGCACCTCGGCGTGGCGCGCCTCGACCTGCTCGCCCACTCGGCGGGCAGTCTCACCGCGCAGCGCTACGCCGCCGAGTTCCCGCACCGGGTGCGCTCGTTGACCCTCGTCGCCCCCGTCGGGCGGGCGGCCCGGGAGCCCGACCCGGCGGAGATCGCCGCGGTCCGGGCCGCCCGCGCGGCGGAGCCCTGGTACCGGGACGCCGCCGAGGCGGACGCCCTGCTGGCCGGCGGCGCGGAGTCCACGCCGGAGCTGGTCCGGCGGATCACCCCGTTCTTCTGGGGCGGCTGGGACGAGCGGACCCGCGCGGAGGCGTTCAACCCGGGGCTGCTGCCGGCCGCACCCTGGATGCGGGAGGCGTTCTACGCGGGCTCGGGCGAGGCCCGGCCGGTGCCGGTGTCGGTGCCGGTCCTGGTGGTCGCCGGCGGGCTGGACGGGATGATCGGCACCGCCCCCGCGAGGCTGGTCGCCGCCCTCCACCCGAACGCCCGCCTCGCCGTCCTGCCCGGCGCGGGGCACCGGCCGTGGGTGGACGCTCCGGCCGAATTCGCTTCGCTGGTGAGGAACTTCCTCGACACCGCATGAGCGGGGGCGCACGATCAGGGGCTCGGGGCGAAGCCCTACTCGGCGGTCAGGTGCCGGTAGAGCGGGGCGAGGAGTTCCGCGAGGTCCGGGGGGAGGTCGGGCGGGGCGGGGGGTTCGGGCGGGGTGTCCCGGAGGGTGAACCCGCCCTGCCAGAAGGTGTCGAGGCACTGGTCGATCGGCTGGTCCACGGCGGTCAGGCTCCGGTCGGGTCGGCGGCGAGGGTGAGCAGTTCGCGGAGCTGCTCGGTGGGGAGGTCGGTCAGCCAGTTCTCGCCGGAACCGATCACCGTACCGGCCAACTCGCGCTTGGTGTCGATGAGTTCGGCGATGCGTTCCTCGATGGTGCCGGTGCACACCAGCTTGCGGACCTGGACCTCGCGGTGCTGGCCGATCCGGTGGGCCCGGTCGGTGGCCTGGTCCTCGGTGGCGGGGTTCCACCAGCGGTCGAGGTGGATGACCTGGTTGGCGGCGGTGAGGTTGAGTCCGGTGCCGCCGGCCTTCAGGGAGAGCAGGAACACCCGTGGCCCGTCCGGGGATTGGAAGCGGTCGACGAGTTCCTGGCGGCGCGGCGCGGTGAGGGCGCCGTGCAGGTAGAGGACGGGTTCGCCGAGGCGGCGGCGCAGGTGGGGCTGGAGCAGGGCGCCGAACTCGGCGTACTGGGTGAAGACGAGGACCCGGTCGCCCTCCGCCAGGGCCTCCCGGAGCAGCGCGACGAGTCGTTCGACCTTGCCCGAGCGGCCGCCCAACGGGCTCCGGTCGTGCAGGAGTTGGGCGGGGTGGTTGCAGACCTGCTTGAGTCGGCCGAGGGCGGCGAGCACCGCGCCCTTGCGTTCGACGCCGCGGATGCCGCCGAGCCGGTCGAGCAGGTCGGCGACGACGGCCTGGTAGAGGCCGGCCTGTTCGGGGGTGAGGTCGCAGCGGACGGTGAACTCCTGCTTGGCGGGGAGCTGTCGGCCGATCTCCGGGTCGCTCTTGAGGCGGCGCAGCAGGAAGGGCGCGGTGAGCCGTTGGAGCCGGGCGGCGACGTCCCGGTTGCCGGACTGCTCGATCGGGACGGCGTACTGCTCGCGGAAGGACTCGGGGCTGCCGAACAGGCCGGGGTTGGCGAAGTCGAGGACGGTGTGGAGTTCGGCGAGGCGGTTCTCGACGGGGGTGCCGGTGAGGGCGATCCGGGGACCGGAGCGCAGCGAGCGCAGGGCGCGGGACTGGCGGGCGGCGCGGTTCTTGGCGTGCTGGGCTTCGTCGGCGACGACCCGCCGCCAGTGGACGGCGCGCAGCGCGGCGGCGTCCCGCTGGAGGACGCCGTAGGTGGTGATCACCAGGTCGGCGGTGGGGTCGGGGCCGGTGCGGTCGGGGCCGTGGTGGAGCTGGACGCGCAGCCGGGGGGTGAAGCGGGCGGCTTCGCGCTGCCAGTTGCCGACCAGGGAGGTGGGGCAGACCAGCAGGACGGGGCCGCGGGCGCCGCGGGCGTGCTCCAGGGCGAGCAGGGCGAGGGTCTGGACGGTCTTGCCGAGGCCCATGTCGTCGGCGAGGACGGCGCCGAGGCCGAGCCGTCCCAGGGCGTCCAGCCAGGCCAACCCCCGTTCCTGGTACGGGCGGAGGGTGCCGGCGAAGCCGGGCGGCGGCGGGGTGCGGTGGGCGCCGGGGAGGCGGCCGAGACGGCCGGCCAGCAGGTCGCCGAGCGGGCCCTCGGCGTGCACGGCGGTGACCGGGAGGCCGTCGACGACGGCGCCGTCGGTGGCGGCGAGCCGGAGCAGGGCGGCGGCGTCCAGCCGGGGGTCGTCGCGGCGGTCGGCGAGGAAGCGCAGGGCGGCGGCGAGTTGTCCGGCGTCCACCTCGATCCACTGGCCGCGGAACCGGACCAGGCCCGATTGGGCGGCCGCGAGTTCCTCCAACTCCTGCCGGGTGAGCGGCTGTTCGCCGATGGCCAGCTGCCAGCGGAAGTCCAGGACGGCGTCCCGGTCGGCCTGGGCGGCGCGCTGGACGGAGCCGGGGGCGGGCGCGGCGTGCGCGGTGGCGGCGAGGCCGAGCCGGGGGCGGCGCTGCCACCAGGCGGGCAGCAGGACGCCGTGTCCGGCGGCGGCCAGTGCGGGGGCGCTGTCGCGCAGGAAGGCGAGCGCACCGGCCCGGTCGAGGTCGAGCCCGGTGGGGCGGGCGCGGTGCAGGGCGGCCCGTAGTCCGGGCAACAGGCGGGCGGCGCGGTCGAGTTCGGCGAGGTAGGCGGCGGCCGGGTCGTCGACCGTCCGGGCCAGGGCGGCCGCACCGGGCCCGCCGGACCAGAGTTCGGCGGCGGGCAGCAGCAGCGAGGGCCGGTCGACGGGGGCGAGCAGCACGTCCAGCCGCCAGTTCTCGTCCACCACGGTGGCGTCCGGGTCGTCGGCGGCGGTGCCGAGCGGTTCGGCGAGGCGGAAGGCGAGCCGGACCGGCCCGAGCGGGGCGGTGCCGGCCGCGGCGGCGGTGAGCCGGGAAACCTCGGCGGGGTCGGGCGGGGCGGGCAGCCGGGCGTCCGGGCCGCGCAGGGCGGCCGGCCAGGCCGGGCCGCCGGGGGACGGCGGCGGGGCGCCGTCCCCGAGCGCGACGCGGGTCTCGTGGTCGGTGAGGACGTCCAGCACGGTCTCGAACAGGGCACTGCCGGTGGGTTCGTGGCCGTCCTCGGCGCGGGCGACCGGCGGGCAGCCCGCCGCCAGCGCGCGGGCCTCCCGGCGGGTGTCCGGCTGGTGCGCGGGCCGCCAGCGGGCCGCCCAGCCGCCGTCCTCGGCGACCAGCGCGGGCAGCACCCGGCCCCGACCGGCCAGCCGCCAGGCCAGGTCGTGCACGCCGGTCAGCCAGCGCAGCGACGCCCCGTACGCGAGTTCCGCCGTCCGGCCGCCGGGCAGTTCGACGGTGGTGCCGGGCCAGTACGGGTCGAACAGCTCGCCGAGCAGCTGCGCGGCCCCGGCCGGGTCGAACAGCAGCGCCGGGACCCGCCACGGCCGCAGTTCCGGCCCCCGGGCGGTGGAGCCGACCGGCAGGTCCGGCGAGGGGGTCGGCCGCGAGCCGAGCGTCGGCAGCCGCAGCGTCAGCCACCGCTCGTCCCCCCGCTCGGCCAGCCAGGCCGGGCCGGGCCCGATCGCCCGCAGCAGCTCCGCGACCCCGGCCGCCGGGCAGGCGTACGGGTGCCGCGCCCCCTCCCCCACCCGCCCGGCGAACGCCCCGGCGTCCTCCGCCCACAGCCCGAGCCGCGCATCGGCCCGCCACTGGGCGTGCAGGACGTACATCGGACCTCCGGTGGGCGGGCGCAGGGACCTTCCAGCGTAGATCGGCCCGCCGACAGATCCGCCGGACGCGCGTCCAGGGGCTCGGGGAACGGCGAGCCCGGCTCTGCGGGCGGTGCGCTGCCGCCCGGCGCATCGGCTTCCGGTTCCGTTCAGGACACGCAGCAGCACGGACCTCCGACGGGCTCCGGCCGCCGGCAGCACGGACTCGCCGTTCCCCGGGCCCCTGGCGGTGCTCTCAGCTGAGGTGGAAGACCGGCCCGCGCGGCGTGAACGGCAGGGTCGCGCCGCGCGGGACGAGGTAGGCGTGTTCGCGGCGGGGGACGCGCAGGACGTCGCAGGCGGCGTCGGTGATGATCAGCAGGGGGGCGGTGGCGGGGAAGTCGGGGGCGCGGGCGAGCAGGTCGATGCCGGGTTGCAGGACGGTGCCGCCGCGGCCGTGGACGCGGACCCGGCCGGCGAGTTCGGCGACCGGCAGGTAGCCCGCGTCGTGGGGGGCGCTGTCGCAGAAGACGACCCGGGCGGCGGGGACGTCGCGGGCGGCGGCGTAGGAGGCGATCGCGCCGAGCGCCTTGCCGAGCAGGGTGCGGTCCATCGTGCCGGAGGTGTCGAGGAGGACGCCGAAGGTGCAGCGCGGGGTCTCCTCATACGGGTGGTGGCGTCCGGCGCGCGGGATGTCGGGGCTGGCGGACTGGCGGCGGGAGGGGCGGGCGTAGGAGCGCAGCGGTTCGGGGCGGGGGACGTGCTCGTCGAACCAGCGGGCGAGCCGGGCGTCCCAGGGCAGGGGCGGGTGGGCGAGGGCGCGGATCTCCTCGACGAGTCCGGCGGGCAGCAGTCCGCGGTCGCGGACGTGCAGGTCGAAGCCCTGTTGCAGGCCGCGCCGGTAGAAGTCGTCGAGGTCGACGTAGCCGCGGGAGCCGTCGCGGGGCAGCGGTTCGCCGAGGACGTCGCCGAGGCCCTTGCCGCGCAGGGTGGCGAGGCGGCGCAGCCGGCGCTGGTCGCGGACGATCCGGTCGTAGACCTCTTCGGCGGAGAGGCCCTTCAACTCCGGGTCGTGGAGCAGCCCTTCGGGCATCTCGCCGACTTCCATCTCCAGCAGCCAGCCGTTGACGACGTAGTCGGCGGCGACGTTGAAGAGGTAGGGGTCGCGGCCGCCGGTGCGGTCGCCGTGGCGGAGGGCGGCGTGCAGCATCTCGTGGGCGAGGATGAAGCGCCATTCCCCGTCGGTGTGGCGGCGCAGCGGGTTGAGGTAGATCTCGCCGGCTTCGGCGTTGACCGCGGCGATCGAGATGCCGTGGGCGCGGGCGAGTTCGGCGTCGGCGACCAGGGTGAGTCCGGCGGCGAGGCCGCCGAGCAGGGGGTAGCTGGAGACGAACCAGCCGAGGGCGCGTTCCCAGGGGCGCTGCGGGAGGCGGGCGCCGTCGAGGGTCTCGCGGCGGCCGGCGGCGACGTCCATGGCGGCGGAGACGGTGCGGGTGAGGGCGTGGGCGAAGGCGAGCGTCCAGTCCTCCGGGTCCTGCGGGTCGGTCCAGGCGGTGAGGTGCTGGTCGGGCCGGTCGCCGCCGGTGCCGCAGGTCCGGTACTCGGCGGGGACGCCGTCGCGGCGCCAGCGGGCGGCGAGTTCCTCCTCGTCGCCGCCGGGCCAGCTGCCGGGCAGGTCGTCGGGGGCGCGGCCGATCGGGAAGGTGTGCAGGAAGCGGTTGACGACGGCACAGCGGGCGGCGAGGTCGGCGGCATCGGGCTGGGAACGGCGTCCGCGGGCGGCGGGCAGGTGGCCGAAGCCGAGGTGGAGCAGGGCGTGGGCGAGGGCCCAGGCCCATTCCTCGGGTTCGGCGCGGCGGCGGCGGTTGTGGTGCAGGGTGCCGTGCGAGTCGGCGACGACCCAGCCGGTGGCGGGGTGCAGCGGGCAGTCCTCCTCGTCCCGGACGCACAGCCCGGCGGGGACGGCGTCGAGCGCGGGGTTGCCGTGGACCTTCGCCAGTCCGGCGGCGAACGCGGCCTTGACCGGGTCGGGCTTCGCGCCCTTCTCCGGCTCGGCGGCGGGGCGGGGGCCGCTCATCGGCGGACCCCGGCGGGGCGGTGGCCGTTCACCGGCGGGCCTCGACCAGGCGGGGCAGGTCGCGGGCGGCTTCGATCAGGAACCAGGACGGCAGCACGGGGTTGCCGTCGGAGCCGTCGGCGATCACGGTCTGGGCGACCTCGACGGAGATCTCGGCGAGCTGCACCAGCAGCGACTTGGCGCGGTAGGCGTGCTGGCGGACGGTCGGCGAGGCGTGTTCCTTGCGGGCGGGCAGTTCCTTGACCAGTCGGCCGCGGAAGGAGTCGGCGAGGTAGTAGAGCAGGTCGCGGTCCTCGACGCGGTGCGGCCAGGAGGCGTCGCCCTTCATGATCGCGTCCAGCCCGTACGCGTTGCGGACGATCTTGGCGTAGCCGCAGAAGGCGACGGCGTGGGCCGGGGTGAGCAGGCCGTGGGCGATCACCTTGAGGGTGCCCTCGTCGATGCCGGGGCCGAAGGAGTGCAGCGCGTCGGAGAGCATGTGCCAGGCGCGCGGGGTGGAGAAGGGTTCCTCGGTCTTCGGCGGGGCGGACCACAGGTGGTCGGGCCGGTCGGTGAGGTGGTCGGTGATCCACGGGTGGACGCCGTGTCCGGCGGCCCAGCGGAGCCAGTCGTCGGCGCTGGCCCGCAGGTGGACGTGGATCAGCCGGTTGAGCAGCGCGGACGGCATCGGGCGGGCGAGCGCGCCGTCGGTGGCGCGGTTGCCGGCGCCGATCACGATGGAGCCGGGCGGCAGTTCGTAGCTGCCGATCCGGCGGTCCAGGATCAGCGAGTAGAAGGCTTTCTGGACGTCGGGGGTGGCGGCGTTCAGCTCGTCCAGGAACAGGCAGTAGGGCTGGTCGCGGGCGATGGTCTCGGGCGGGCAGAACCGGGAGCGGCCCTCGGGGGTGAGCTGCGGGACGCCGATCAGGTCCTCGGGGGCGAGCTGGGTGCCGAGCAGCGAGACGCACTCCAGGCCGAGCGACTCGGCGAACTGGTTGACCAGCGAGGACTTGCCGATGCCGGGCGCGCCCCAGAGGAACACCGGCCGCACGGTGGCGAGGCCGAGCAGCAGCTCGGGGACCTGGGACGGCGACACGGTGACGGCAGACTGCACAGCTCTCCCAAGGCGGGTGGGGTTCGGGGGGTCCGGCGGCCAGTGTGGACGGCGGGGCGGGCGGGCGCACCCGGTTTTCCGGGCGGGCGGCGCGTCCTTGTCCACAGGCTGGGGACAACGCTGTGCGCGGCGGCCCCGGGAAACTTCGGACGACTTCCACCTCCATAGTTGAAAGTTGAACCAGATCGGCGTACGGTGAACCACGTGAACAAGTTGAAGCCTCAACAAACGGCTTCGACCCCCGTCCCGAGGAGAGAAGTCATGGGCATCTTCAACCGCAGCAAGAACACCGCCGCCACCGCCCCGGCCGCCGCCGCCGCCACCGCGCAGGGCCCGGACCTGGCCCACCTGACCGGCGACTACACCATCGACGCCGCGCACTCCAAGATCGGCTTCGCGGTCCGGCACGCGATGGTCACCAACGTCCGCGGCGAGTTCGCCGAGTACGAGGGCAAGCTGCACCTGGACGGGACGGACCCGGCCGCGTCCACCGCCGAACTGGTGATCAAGGTCGCCTCGATCAGCACCGGCCAGGCCCAGCGCGACGAACACCTGCGCACCGGCGACTTCTTCGACGCCGCCGCGCACCCGGAGATCACCTTCAAGTCGACCAGCGCCGAGCGGGTCGACGGCGACACCTACCGCCTGCACGGCGACCTGACCATCAAGGGCACCAGCCGCCCGGTCGCCCTCGACCTGGAGTTCACCGGCGCGGCCACCGACGTGTACGGCGCCAACCGGGTCGGCTTCGAGGGCGGCACCAGCGTCGACCGCACCGCCTGGGGCCTGACCTACAACGCCGCGCTGGAGACCGGTGGCGTGCTGATCGGCGAGAAGGTCAAGCTGACCCTCGACGTCTCCGCCGTGCGAGCCTCCTGAGCCCGCCTGTCCCGGCCGCCGCGCGGCCTCCCCGGTACCGCCCCCGCCGTCCCCCTCGGCGGGGGCGCCGCCGTCTCCGGACGCCCTTCGACGCCCTTCGACGACTCCGGAGGCCCTCGAACGCGCTCGACCGGACGCCCCCGGCCCCGCCCGGGAACTCAGCCGCCCAGCAGCGCCGCGTCCGCGTCCGGCAGCCAACTGCCCGGCGGGCGGCGCAACCAGCCCTCGGCGGCGGCGAGTTCGGCCGCGCAGGCGCGCAGCGCGGCCAGCCCCGGGTGCCGCACGCCCGGCCGGTGCACCAGGCCGACCAGGCTGAGCGGCACCGGGTCGACCAGCGGGCGGACCACCGCGCCCGGGAACTCCTGCGCCCCGGCACTGGTCAGCACCGGGTCGCCGTGCCGGGCCAGGTGGCGGGCGAACTCGGCGGCGCCGACCGGCGGGGTGCGCGCGGGCGCGGCCTGCGCCCCGCACCCGGCCAGCAGCCGCAGGCCCAGGTCGGTCCACTCGGCGGTGGCGGGCTGCCCGGCGAACACGTCCACCCGGTGCCCGGCCAGCGCGGCCAGCGGGACGGCGGGCCGCGCGGCCAGCGGGTGGTGCGGCGGCAGGAAGACCGCCATCGGCTCCAGCCGGACCGGCAGGTGCACCAGCCGGGCCCGGTCCGCGGCGGGCAGTCCGGCGTACCGACCGAACGAGGCGTCCAGCCGGTGGGCGGCCAACTCCCGTGCGGCGGCGGTGAGTCCGCCGCAGTAGCGGGCCAGCAGCTCGGCCTCCGGGCAGCGCCGGCGGGCGGCGGCGAGCACCCGTTCGGCGGCGTGCTCGGGCCCCCAGTCCTGGCTGTTGAGGTCGACCAGCAGGGCCCGGTTCTCGCCGAGCACGGTGATCTCGGCCTGGAGTTCCAGCAGTTGGCGCGCCTTGGGGAGCAGCGCGGCCCCCGCCTCGGTCAACTCGACGCTGCGGGTGGTGCGGTGCAGCAGCACGCAGCCCAACTCCCGTTCCAGCGCCTGGACGTCGCGGCTGACGGCCTGCTGCGCCAGATGCAGGCGTTCGGCGGCCCGGCCGAAGTGCAGGGTCTCGGCGACGGTGGCGAAGCTGCGCAGCAGGCGGGGGTGGACGTCTCGGGGCACGCCCGAAAGATTAACAACGCAGAGCGGTCAATGCGGCGGATCGGGTGTTGGACGCCCCGCACCCCCGCCCCCGAGGCTGGAGGCGTCCCCCACCACCCTGGAGCCCCTCCTTGTCACTGCCGCTCACCCGCTACCGCCCGGTGTTCGCCGCCCCCGGCACGCTGGCCTTCACCCTCGCCGGACTGCTCGGCCGGCTCGCCCTGGCGATGCACGGCGTCTGCGTCGTGGTGCTGATCGCCGACCGGCGCGGCTCGTACGCGCTGGCCGGGGCGGTCTCCGCGGCCGGGGTGCTGGCGGGCGCGGCGCTGCTGCCACTGCTGGGACGGCTGGTGGACCGGCTCGGGCAGGCCCGGGTGGCGGTGCCCGCCGTGCTGGCCACCGCGCTGCCGACGGCGGCGCTGCTGCTGTGCGTGCACTCCGGCGCGCCCGCCTGGACGCTGTTCCTGTGCTGGGCGCTGTCCGGCAGCAGCCCGGACCTGGGCGGCATGGCCCGGGCCCGCTGGGCGCACCTGCACGGCGCGGACCCGGCCGTGCTGCACCGGGCCAACTCGCTGGAGCAGGCGCTGGACGAACTGTGCTTCATGGCCGGCCCGGTGCTCGGCATGGTCCTGTGCACCTCCGTCGCCCCCGAGGCCGGACTGCTCGCCGCCTGGGCGCTGGGCACCGCCGGCACCCTGCTGTTCGCCGCCCAGCGCGCCACCGAACCGCCGCCGGCCGCGCGCCCGGCATCGGCCCCGCGCCCGGCATCGGCCTCGCGCCTGCCATCGGACGTCCAACCACCCTCCCGGTCAAGGGCGTTGCTCCGGACGCCGGGCCTGCCACCGCTGCTCGCGGTGTTCCTGTCCGCCGGGGTGCTGTTCGGCTCGCTGGAGGTGACCACGCTCGCGTACACCGACGCGCTGGGCCGGCAGTCGGCGGGCGGCGGACTGCTGGCCCTGGTGGCGGCCGGGTCCTGCGTGTCGGGGCTGGTGTTCGGCACGCTCCGGCCGCGCCGTCCGGTGGCGGTGCGGCTGGCGCTGGGCACCGGCGCGATGACCGCACTGATGCTGCTGCCGCTGGCGGCGGGCCTGTCCGGGGCGGGCGTGCCGCTGCTGGGGGCGGCCCTGCTGGCGGCCGGTTCGGGCACCGCGCCGACCATGATCAGCGGCATGACGTTGGCCCAACGCCTGCTGCCCGCCCACCGGTTGACCGAGGGGATGGCGCTGGCGGTCTCGGCGATCCTGGTCGGCATCTCCACCGGTGCGACCCTGGGCGGCGCGCTCGCCCAGCACACCGCGCCCGGCACCGGCTACCTGCTGCCCGGCTGCGCCGCCGCACTGGCCCTTCTCGCAGCCACCACCCTTGCCCGGAAGCTCAAGTGACGAAGCGTCAGTTCCACCCGTACGCGTACTGCGGCAGCTGCGTCCCGTCCGGGAAGTGCGCGGTGCCGCGGCCGAGCCGGCGGGCGCCGTGCCGCTCGTAGAAGGCGATCGCCCGCCGGTTGGCGGCCAGCACCTCCAGCCGGACGGGCGCGCCCGGGAAGCGCTCCAGGGCGGCGCGCAGCAGGTGGGTGCCGATCCCGGCGCCGGTGCGGCCGGGGCGGACGTGCAACTGCTCCAGCCGGACTTCGCCGCCGTCCGGCACCAGGTAGGCGAAGCCGTCGACGCCGGCGCCGTCCCGCTCGGCCAGCAGCAGGACGGGGGTGTCGGCGGGCGTCCCGTAGTCGGCGTCCAGTCGCAGCGCCCAGAGGAGTTCCTGCTCGGGCCCCTCCGCCTCCAGCACCCCGGCCGGGACCAGCCCGGCGTACGCGGAGCGGCGGCTCGCGAGGTACAGCCGGGCGACGGCGGCGGCGTCCGCGGCGGTGCCCTCGCGCAGGGCGGGCGGGAGCGGGGGCGGCGACGGGGACGGGAGCGGGGGCGGCGACGGGGTGCGGTCGGGGGCGGCCATCCGGCCAGCCTCGCACACCGGGTCCCGCCCGCCCCGCCCCGCGGGCCCGCCGGAGCTTCGACGGGCCTTTCCACCGGCCGGGGTTGAGCGTGTCCGAACCGGTGCCCTACAGTCGTTCCCACAGGATTCTGAACGCGTTCGAAATCCTGTCGCCGGCCACCGGAAGGGCGCCGTCCGCCGTGCCCGACACGCCGGACGGACGGCCGGCGTACCCGCACGACCGACCCGGCGCCGGGGCGCCGGGCACGTCGGCGGGCTTCCGATTCGCCCACCCGATCCGGAGTTGTCCCGGTCCGGCTAGGCTCGGACGGGTAGACGACCGCGACGGAAGCGAATCAGGCGGGGCGAGGTGTCAGGTAACGGCCAGCAGCGGACTCGGCAGCACCCGGTGGGCACGGGCGGCGCGAAGGACGCGGGCGACAGCGCGGAGCAGGCCCCCGGCCTGCCCACCTCCGGCGAACTGGCGGGCGGCCGGGCCCAGCCGAAGACCGACAAGAGCGAGGCCACCCGCGCACTGATCCTGGAGACCGCGATGCGGCTGTTCCAGGAGCGCGGCTACGAGAAGACCACCATGCGGGCGATCGCCTCCGAGGCGGGCGTCTCGGTCGGCAGCGCCTACTACTACTTCTCGGCGAAGGAGTTCCTGATCCAGGGCTTCTACGACCAGATGACCTACGAGCACGCCGCCGACGCCAAGGCCCGGATGGCACACACCCGCGACTTCGCCGAGCGCCTCCAGATCGCGATCGGCTCCTGGATCGACACCGCCGCCCCGTACCACGAGTTCTCCGCCCAGTTCTTCCGCACCGCCGCCGACCCGACCAGCTCGCTCAGCCCGTTCTCCAACGAGTCCCACCCCGCCCGGGCCACCGCCGTCGAACTCTTCCGCGACGTGCTCCAGGGCTCCGAGCTGGCCCCCAAACTGGACGCCGAACTGGTCGAGTTGCTGCCCGACGTGCTCTGGCTGCACCTGATGGTCGTCGTCCTGTACTGGGTCTTCGACCGCACGCCCGACACCGAACGCACCCGCGAGTTCGTCAGGCGCTCCACCCCCCTGGTGGCCCGCCTGATCAACCTCTCCCGCTACCGGGTCTTCCGCCCGCTGGTCCGCGACGCCAAGGGCCTGATCCAGGACTTCGTGCTGCCCAGCATCGGCAAGACCATCGTCAAGTGACGCCGCCCCGGGCCCGGGGCCCGGGATCCCCGCCTGCCCCCGCCGGAGGGCGGCGGGCCGTCAGGGCAGCTCCGGCGCCGAACAGCCGTGGCGCTCGGCGGAGTGCCGGGCGAACGCGGCGAGGGCGTCCCACGCCGGGGCGTCCACCGGTTCGAGGCGGTTCCCCAGGTACACGGCCGTGCCGCCCCGCCCCCGACGTACCACCCGGCCGGCGCCCCCACCACGAGCAGGACCACCCCGAGCCACACCCACCGCCGCCGGTTCCGCCGGGCCCCGACCGCGCGGATGGATTCGACCATGCTCCCCCCGTGTTCGTTACCACGAGTTGCCATTCGGGTCTGCGCTGTGACAACTCGGTCAGCACCTCACCAACTTCCACCCAGGGGCCGGCAGTGAGCGAACGAGCGCGAACTCGGCCTCCCACAAGGCGAATCGGCCCGCCGGGAGATCGCCCACACCCGCACCGCCGGCAAGCCGGACCCGTCCGACCGCCCCGGCAGCGGTCGGCTCCTAGCCCTTCGGCGGGTCGGCCGGCGGCTTCGGGTTCCCGCTCGGTGGTGGGGGGTTGCGCGGACCGGGCGGCGGCGGGGGTGCTCCGCCCATCCCCTTGTTGCCCGATCCCGACGGCTCTTTCTGCGGCATCTGCTGCTCCTTCCCCTCGGTCGGCTCGCCTGGATCCCCCGGATCCGGCAGGGTCCGCAACTCCTCCCGGCGGGCGGCAGCCGTACGAGTCGGCCCCCGCGAACCTCCGCCGCGCGCACCGTGCCAGCCCCCGGAACGCTCCGGCGGAATGCGGTCACTCACAGTCGTACCCCCCACGTGCGTGCCCCGCCCCGGTCGGACGCGGCAATTCGACCGAGACCAGCCCAGCAGCAACCCGGCCCGAAATCCCGGGTTCCCCGCTTTCGGCGACGCCCCGGACCCGGCCGACGTCCGCATCAGGCCACGTTCTCGTTCCGGTCCGACGGAGCAGCGGCCCCGTACGCGGTCCAGAGCGGCATGACGCGCGGGGTGACGGCCGGGCGGGAGGCGGGGTGGACGGCGATCCGGGTGGCGGGGCCGTGGACGATCGGGAGTCTGGGCATGATCGTGCGGCGCAGCGCGTGCGGGGAGAGCGGGTGCCGGAACCGGGAGCAGATCGGAAGGGTGTTCGGCGGTCGGACGGGTGTCGGTGCGGCGGCGGGGGTGGCACTCGCCCGGTGGCGACCCTTGGGAATTTCAACTCCCGTGCGGTGACGGCCGGTTGGTGCGTCTCCTGCACCGGAGAGGTACCAGGCGAGGGCGAAGACCAGGAAGAGCGCGGCGATGGCGATGCAGGGTCCGGCCCAGGCGCTAAGGTGGAACATGTCGAAGCCCCTTGATTTGGGAGAGGGTGCTTCGACCTCGCCCCGGGGGTGTTCGCTGCACCCACCGGGGCATTTCTCTGCTCTGCCGAGAGCGACCCGAATTTACCCGAACGCTAGGCACTGGCAAGGCAGCTGTCGATCCGTCAGATTCAAACGGCGACGCCCGCCCCGGATTCGCGTTCACCCCTCCGGGCGGTCGCACCTCGGCCCGTTCCCCCAGCTCACGTCCGGTACGCAAGAGTTGCGCCGGGGGCGCGCCAACTCCACGCCACGGCAAGAGTGTTCGGCACGCCCAGGGGTGAATCACGCCACCGCGTGGTTGACGCCCGGCGGTCCGCTCAACTCCACTCGCCCCGCCGGTGGTTGCCGTACTCGGCGGCCCGCAGCACGGCGGCCCTGGCCGCGTCCGGGTCGACCACCGGGAGGGTGAACAGGCCGGGTGCGGCGGCCAGATGGCGTGCCGGGTCGTCGTCCCAGCGCTGCACCGTCCAGCCCGGCCAGCGGGTCGGGACGGCTTCCGGCTCGGGGAGGTTGGTGAGCGTCCACCAGCCGAGGGTGCGGCGTTCCGGGTCGAGGTGCAGGCCCGCGTCGGCGGCGGCCTCGCAGTGGCTGAAGTCGGTTGCCTTGTCCAGGCGTTGCAGTAGTGCGGGGCCCTCCGCGACGGGGTGGGTACCGATGTCGGCGAGCAGGTGGCAGCGGTGGCACCCGACCGTCACCACGACGACGGCGGGCTCCTCCGCCGCGACCTCCTGCCACTCGGTGAGCAGGGCCAGCGGCACCGGACCCGCGTCCCGGTCGCGGACGGCCTCCGGGTCGAGGCCGAGGTACCGGCGCAGGTCGGCGTTGCCGTCGTGGCACCAGCGCAACTCCCAACCGGGCCAGGCTTCCTGGAGCAGTCCGAAGGTGGCCGCGCGCAGCCGGGGATCGGTGCTCGGGCCCTCCCAGGCGAAGAACAGCAGGACCCGGCGCGGCTGGTCGACCAGCACCGCGCCCTGGCAGAACACGTCGTCCAGCCAGTACGGCCCGGACCCGTCGGACCCCTCGGACCCGTCGGAGCCGGAGCCGCCGGACCCGCACCCGCCGGGCCCGAGCTCCCGGATCCGCTCGGCGGTGCGGGCCGGGCCGGCCAGCAGCGCGAGGTCGAGCCCGACGGCGCCGTACTTGTCCACGTACGGCCCGTGCACGGCGCCGGCCCCGTCCAGCAGGACGTAGTTCGCGCGGTCTCCCATGCCCGCCAGTCTGTCCCGAACCGCGTCCCGGGGACCGACCCGATGTCGGCGCCGGTCAGAAGCCGTCCGGGTTCCAGGGGGCGCGGGCGGTGTGCAGCAGGGTGTCGGCCCGGACGGCCGCGCCCGGGGTCAGTTCGGTGAGCAGGGCGGCGTCGGCGAGGGCCGCCGCGCTGCCGCCGCCCAGGTAGAGGGCGCTGAGCCGGGAGACGTCGAGCGCGAGGTCGGCCGGCTCGTCGGTGGGGGTGATCCGGCCGGTGCCGTCGGAGGCGGCCTCCAGGGCCCAGCGCCCGGCCGTCCAGCCGGCCCGGTCGGTGACGTCCAGCACCAGGCGGCCGGGGGCCTGGTAGCGGCGGGCGGCGAACGCGGCGGGCAGGTCGAGCAGCCGCAGCCAGGTGAAGTCGGCGTTCTCCTCGTGCGGCTTGGCCCCGCGCGGGTCGTTGAGCAGCTGCGGGAGCACGTCGCCGGTGCCGAGGTGCGGGGCGACGACCTGGCGCACCCAGTCGACGGAGAAGGCGAACGTCCAGAGCGCGTTGGCGGTCTCCCGGTCGAGCGCGATGAAGTCCCGGACGGTGAGCGGGCAGTCGGGGTAGGCGCCGTCCCACTTGTCGTCGACGGTGTAGTTGATCATGCCGGTGAGGGTGCCGTCGGCGGTGCGGTGGAAGGCGGTGTAGCCCTGCTTCCAGTCGAAGCCGGGCAGGTCGACCTCGCCGGCCCGCAGCCGCCACCAGCCCTCGAACCGGCCGATCGCGCCGGGCTGGGTGGGCCGCCAGCGCTCGTGCAGCTCGGGGCCGTGCTTGCGGAACTCCTCCAGGGTGGCGAAGTCGATCCGGTGCCCCTCGTGCACGGGCAGCCCGGCCCGGAGGCCGCCCGACCGCAGCACGTCGACCCGCCAGCCGGCCAGCGGGACGGCCGAACCGAAGCCGAACCGACCGTAGATGTTGTGCTCGGCGGCGATCAGGATCGCGGCGGCGGCGCCGCGCTCGCGGGCGGCGGTCAGGTCGTGCCGCATCATGCCGGTGAGCAGGCCGCGCCGCCGGTGGGTGGCGCTGACCGTGACGGCGGTGATCGCGTCGACCGGCAGCAGTGCCCCGCCGGGCACCGTCAGCCCGGTGTCGAAGCTGCGGAAGGTCGCCACGCAGCGCGGCCGCCCGTCCGCCGCCCCCGCCGGGCCGTCGTGGTCGAAGGCGCCCAGCATCCGCCCCGGCTCGAAGAGCAGCTCCCGCCACTCCGTCGCCGGGGCGACGTGCGGGCGCATGAACCCGAGCGCGAGCGCCCGGTCCCAGTCGGCCAGTTCCTCGTGGGTGATCGGCCGGATCTCGATGCCCCGGTGGGGGCCCTGCTGCGCGTCGTTGCCCATCGGGCCACCGTACGACGGCCCCTGAACCCCGGCATCCGGTTTTCCGCCGGTCCGGAGCCGGTGGCCCCGCTCGGCGCGCCGACTCCACCGCCCCCTCCGTATCCCGGTGGGACGTCGAGGGAATCGCCGGGGCCGGTCCGTCACGGCCGGGCGTAGAAGTCCGGGCGGCCCATGATCCAGAGGCTGGCCTGCTTGATGGCCGTGCCGGGGCGGGGTGCCTCGATCATCTGGTCGTCACCGAGGTAGATGGCGACGTGGTAGATGTCCGTGGCGCGGCCGGTCTTGGTCCAGAAGACCAGGTCGCCGGGGCGGAGTTGGGCGTAGCCGACCGGGGTGGACTCGGCGTACTGGTCGGCGGCGAAGTGGGTGAGCTGCTTGCCGCCGCGGCGCCAGGCCATCATGGTCAGGCCGGAGCAGTCGTAGCCCTGCGGGCCCTCGCCGCCCCAGATGTAGGGCAGTCCGATGACGGAGCGGGCGAAGGCGAGCGCCGCTTCGGAGCCGCCGGCCGACCAGGCGCTCTCGCGCTGCGGGGCGGCGTGGTGCCGGGCGCTCTCGGCGGCGGACGCGGCGGACGCCGCCGCTTCGGCCTCGGCCTGGGCGCGGCGGGCGGCCTCCTCGGCCTCGCGGGCGGCGATGGCGTCGAGGGCCTCCTGCCGCTGCCGTTCGAGTTCGACGGTGGTGTTGCGGGCGGTGGCGAGTTCGGCGAGCAGCTTCTCCCGGCGGGTGGCGGTCGCGGCGACCCGGGCCTGCTGCTCGGTGACCCGCTGCTGGGCCTGCTCCTTGGCGGTGCGGACCGTCCCGGCGGCGGTGCGGGCGGCGGCCTCGGCGGTGCGGGCCTCGGCGGCGGCCCGGGCGGCGGCCTTCGCGGTGGCGGTGGCGTCGTCGAGGATCTGCCGGGTCTGGGCGCCGGCGATGCCGATGGCGGCGGCCCGGCCGGACAGCGAGGCGGTGCCGTGCGAGTCCAACAGGGCGTTGATGGCCGAGAGTTGGGGTGAGGCGCCCTGCCGGTAGATCTCGGCGAGCAGCCCGGCGGCCCGGTCGGCGGCCTCGGCCCGGGCGGTCTCGGCGGTGGCCGAGCGGGTGGCGGCGGCCTTGGCGGCGGCCTCGGCACGGGAGAGCCGGACGAGTGCGCCGTTGTACGCCTCGACGGCCTGTTCGGCGGCCTGCCCGGCGCGTTCCAGTTCGTCCCGGGCGGCGGCCAGTGCGGTTTCGACGGCCCCGGCGTCGGCGGCCTTGGCGTCGGCGTCGGCGTGCGCCCGGGCGACGTCGTCCGCGGAGGGGTAGTCGGGCTGCGGCGGGTCGTCGGCGGGCCGGGCGACAGCGGGCCGGGCGGCGGCGTACCCGGGGACGTTCGCGCCCACGGCCGGGACGTTCGCGACCGCGCCCACGGCCGGGGCGTCCACGGCCGGCGCCCCCGCGACCGAGGCACCCACCGCCGGGGCGCTCGCGGCGGGCAGCAGGGAGAGCAGGGCAGCGGCGGCGAGCAGGAGGCCGGGGAGGGCGGGGAAGGTGGGGAGGAGCCTGCGCGGCATGACGGGTCCCCTCTCGGCGGGTAGCGACGGTTCCTGACGGATGGTCAAATGTCCCGTGGCGTGACGAATCGGTCACGCACCGCAAGATTCTCAGACCGGACGGTGACCCGGCGCGATCGCCATGCGGCCGCGCGGGTGAGATGTCGGATTGTCTGAACGGGCATATGCGCCGGGCGGGCGGGACGTCCACGAACCCTACCGGCCGACCGACGGGCCGCCGCCGGTTTCAACACCCCTTCAACAGCCGCACCACCCGCCCCCCGAGGGCCGTCCGCCTCCGAGGACCCGCTCTCCCCCACCGACCGGCCGGACCCGCTCTCCCCCACCGACCGGCCGGTCCCGCTCAGCGCACCCGTCCCGAGGGCCGCCCCGGCCCGGTCGCGGTGGTCCGCGGCCGCCCGGCCCGGACGGTGCGGCGGCGGC
>NZ_JBSGET010000153.1:0-20447 GCF_053603035.1 Kitasatospora sp. NPDC004272
CGTACGGGAGACCTCCCGTACGCCCCTGCTGCGTGTCCGGCGGGGCCGGTCAGCCGGCGTCGTACTTGTCGGCGCGGAAGGGGCGGGAGCCCTGGACCTCGCTGCGCAGGATGTTGGAGCGGGTGGTGAAGCGGTCGACGGCGACGTCGTGCTCATCGAGGAACTCGATCATGGCGGCGTGGACGATGCCGACGACGGGGCGGGTCAGGTTGATGGCGTCGTCGGACTTGAAGCGGCTGTTCCAGGTCGGGTCGGCCCAGGCCTGGCGCAGGCAGAGCGGTTCGGGGAAGCCGATCGAGCCGCCGAGCCACTTCAGCAGGCCGGGGTTCCGGTGGAAGGGGGCGCGGACGGCCTGCCGGACCACTTCGAGGTCGGTGACGACCGGGAGTTGGACGGTGCGGGTCTCCCAGAACCGGAAGGTCTTGGTGACGTCCTTCTCGGGGACCTTCGGCTTGGAGGTGAAGTAGCCGTTGATCGGGCCGAGGGTGTGCGGGGTGACCCGGATCTGCAGGTTGTGCACCATGACGGTCACGTCGATCACGGTGGTGGAGATCAGTTGGCCCTTGTGCAGGACGAACTGGACGGCGATCCGGTGCTTGGTGTCGGCGCCGAGGCTCTGCTTGGCGGCGACCTCGTGGACGGCGAAGTCGCGCATCCGGTCGCCGTCCATCTCGGGGCCGGAGGGGCGGCCGATCTCGTCGGCGCCCTCGCCGATGTCCAGCACCACCCAGTGGCTGATCTGCGGCCGGGGCAGGCCGCCGTTGGGGACCTCGCTGCTGGTCACGCTGGAGAGGCGGTCGGCGATCCGGCGGGTGAGGTCGGAGACGTGGAAGGTGCGGAAGTCGTGGTGGCCCTCGGCGGGGTGCAGGTCCTCGGCCATGGACCACTCGGCCCAGCGGGCGCCGATGCCGAGGATGCCCTTGTTCCCGGCGTAGTGCTGGACGTTGGTGGCCTGCTCGGTGCTGAGGCGGTCCAGGCCGGCCTTGAGGGTGTTGGCCTTCTTGTCGAGGTGGTCCTTGGGGACGGCCTTGGGGACGACGGCGGCGACCGGGCTGCCGCCGACCAGGTCCCCCCAGCGGGCGCGCTGCTGCATGACGCTGGTGACCACGGTGCGCTTGGCGAGGTACCAGCCGAGGACCGGGCCGAGCATGACCACCCGGAAGTAGAGGCCGGGCAGGCCGCCGAAGGGCGGGCGGATCAGCAGCAGCACGGTGAGGCCGAGGGCGAGCAGCAGGGCCAGGGTGCCGATGAAGCCGTCCTTGGCCGCGGACTTCTTGCTGCCGAGCCAGGCGCGGGCCTGGTAGGCGGCCAGCCAGACCAGCGTGCCGGGGAGGAAGAGCAGGCCGAAGAGCAGGCTGAGGCCGGTGAGCTTGCGGTCCCGGGCCTCGCGCAGGTCCTCGGCGGCGAGGCAGTGCTCGACGACCATCCGGACGTCGGTGCCGTGCGAGGGGACCAGCGGTTTGCGGCCGCCGCCGAGGGTGCGGTCGATCAGGGCGCGGCTGAACGCCTCGCCGGCGCTGGGGCGGAAGAGCGCGAACTTGCCCTTCTTGACCGTGATTCCGGTGAGGGCGGACAGTTCGTTGTAGTCGCCGTCGCGGTAGGCGGCGGAGGAGAACGCCTGCGTGACCGCGGTCTGGTTGCCGACGTCCGTGCGTGGTACCTGTGCGCCCGGCGTCATGTCGAGCTGAGTCACCTGTGCAGCTCCTTCTCCCCTGATCGATCTGCGGCAGGTTACCGTGCGGCGGCCGGGCCGTGCGGATCATCGGCTGAACCTGGGTCACATATCGGCCGCGCGCGGCGTTTTCGGGGTGATGCTGCCCCGTGCGGGCGGGTTCGACGCCCCCGGTTTGTCGGCCGGCGCCGCGGGGGTGGAGGATCTCGGGCATGACGAGTGCGTACGCACCGGGGCCGGTGCTGGTTTTCGACGGTGATTGCGCGTTCTGCTCCAGCTGCGTGCGGTGGGCGGAGCGTTATCCGCGGCAGAGCCTGTCCTCGGCGGGCTGGGACGCGGTGGCGTGGCAGTTCGCGGACATGGCCGCGCTCGCGGAGTACACCGGCGGGGAGGTGACGCCGGAGCGGGCCTCGCGAGAGGTGCTGTGGGTGACGCCGGACCGCCGGGTGTACGGCGGGGCGCAGGCGGTGGCGCGGCTGTTGATGCGGTCGGGCGGGCTGTGGGCGTGGGCCGGCGGGGTGCTGGCGCTGGCGCCGGTGCGGCCGGTGGCGGACGTGGTCTACCGCTGGGTCGCGAAGAACCGGGACCGGATGCCGGGCGGCACCCCGGCGTGCGCGCTGCCGCGGCGGTCGTAGCGGTCGTCGCGGCAGCGGCAGCGGCCGGGGTGGCCGGGCGCGGTCGTCGCGGTCGTGGCTCAGTCGGCGGTGTGCCGCGCGGCGAGGTGGGCGGGCATCGGGGCGTGCCGCAGGTAGCTGCGGGTGAACTGGCCGGTTCCGTGCGACAGCGAGCGCAGGTCGAGCGGGTAGCGGGTGAGTTCGAGTTCGGGGACCTCGGCGCGGACCAGGCTGAGGCCGGGGCCGCCGATCTCGGTGCCAAGCACGTGCCCGCGGCGGGCGGACAGGTCGGTGAGCACGGCGCCCTGGTACTCGTCGGGCAGCAGGACGCGGACCTCGTCGACGGGTTCGAGGACCTCGACGGCGGTGTGGCCGGCGGCCTCCTTGAGGGCGAGGGCGGCGGCGGTCTGGAAGGCGGCGTCGGAGGAGTCGACGGAGTGCGCCTTGCCGTCGGTGAGGGTGACCCGGACGTCGGTCATCGGGTGGCCGTGCAGGCCGTGGGCGAGCTGGGCCCGGACGCCCTTCTCGACGGAGGGCACGAAGTGGCGGGGGACGGCGCCGCCGACGACGCGGTCGACGAACTCGAAGCCGCCGCCCGGCAGGGGTTCGACGGTGAGGTCGCAGACGGCGTACTGGCCGTGGCCGCCGGACTGCTTGACGTGCCGGCCGTGGCCGTCGGCGGGGGCGGCGAAGGTCTCGCGGAGGGCGACCCGGTAGGGGACGGTGTCGACGTGGACGCCGTGGCGGGTGGTGAGGCGGTCGAGGGTGACGGCGAGGTGGGCCTCGCCGGTGCACCACAGGACGAGCTGGTGGGTGTCGGGGTTCTGTTCGACCCGCAGGGCCGGGTCCTGGGCGGAGAGCCGGCCGAGGGCCTGGGAGAGCTTGTCGTCGTCGGCCTTGGAGCGGGCCCGGACGGCGGTGGGGAGCAGGGCCTCGGGCAGCGGCCAGGGCGGTAGGACGGTGTCGCCGGTGGTGAGGGTGTCGCCGGTGCGGGCGGCGGTGAGCTTGGTGACGGTGGCGAGGTCCCCGGCCACGGCCATCGGCACGGGGCGCAGTTGGCGGCCGAGCGGGCTGTGCGGGGCGGTGAGGCGTTCCTCGGTGCCGTCGGGGAGGTGGGCGGTGGTGTCGGGGCGCAGGGTGCCGGCGAAGACCTTGAGCAGGCTGAGGCGGCCGAGGTAGGGGTCCTCGCCGGTGTGGACGACCTGGGCGGCCAGGGGGGCGTCGGGGTCGGCGGCGGGCAGTCCGTCGGTGCGGTCGGCGGGGGAGGGGAAGGCGTCGGCGACCAGGTCGAGCAGGGCGTCGCAGCCGGTGCCGTCGGGGGCGGTGGCGAGGACGGGGTGCAGGGTGCCGGCCAGGAGTTCGCGGCGCAGTCCGGCGGTGAGGGCGGCGGTGTCGAGCCCTTCGCCGTCGAGGTAGCGGGCCATCAGGGTGTCGTCCTCGCCGGCCAGGGCCTCGACCAGGCGGGCGCGTTCGGCGTCCAGGGCGGCGTCGAGGCCGGGGGCGTCCTGCGGGGTGCCGTGGGTGCGGCCGGTGAGCAGGTCGGTGAGGCCGTGCAGGTGGCCGTCGCGGAGGTCGACGTGGTGCAGCGGGCGGACGGTGTCGGGGGTGCCGAGGGTGTCCTGGAGCATCCGCAGCACGTCGTCGAGGCGGACCCGGGCGGTGCCCAGGTGGGTGAGGACGATCGCGCGGGGGAGCCGGGCGTCCTCGCACTGCCGCCACAGGGCGCGGACGGGCCGGGCGACCTCGGGGTCGGCGGCGGAGTGGACGAACAGGGCGGCCTCGGCGGCGCGCAGGGCGGCCTGGAGCTCGCCGGCGAAGTCGGCGTAGCCGGGGGCGTCGACCAGGTTGACCTTGAGGCCGCGCCAGGGCAGCGGGAGCAGGGCGAGTTGGACGGAGCGCTGCTGCTGGTGCTCGACGTCCTCCCAGTCGGCGGTGGTGGTGCCGTCGGGGACGGTTCCGGCCCTGGTCAGGACGCCTGCGGTGCGGGCGAGGGCTTCGGCGAGGGTGGTCTTCCCGGCTCCGCCGGCCCCGACCAGGGCCACGTTGCGGAGCCGGTCGGGTCGGTCCGCGGGCGGTGCGGGGGTGTGGGCCGTCCGGTCCGGCATGGCTGGCCTCCTGCCGCTCGATCAGCGTGGATACCATTGTCCAGCCGGGCGGGTCCATTCGCGCGGCCGCCCGGCGGGCAAGCGGCTCGCGGGCGCCAATCCGAGGAGCGGAGCGGACCGGAAGGCCATGCTCAACAAGTACGCGCGTGCCTTCTTCACACGTGTCCTCACCCCGTTCGCCGCGATGCTGCTGCGGTGGGGTGTCAGTCCGGACGCGGTCACGCTGATCGGTACGGCCGGGTCGGTGGCCGGCGCCCTGGTGTTCTTCCCGCGCGGGGAGTTCTTCTGGGGTGTGATCACCGTCACCCTTTTCATCTTCTCCGACCTGGTGGACGGCAACATGGCCCGCCAGGCGGGCCGCTCCAGCAAGTGGGGCGCGTTCCTGGACTCGACGCTGGACCGGGTCGCCGACGCGGCGATCTTCGGCGGTCTGGCGATGTGGTACGCGGGGGGCGGTGACAACGACCTGCTGTGCGCGGTGTCTATCTTCTGCCTGGCCAGCGGCCAGGTGGTGTCGTACACCAAGGCGCGCGGCGAGGCGCTGGGCTTCCCGGTGAACGTCTCGGGCCTGGTGGAGCGGGCGGAGCGGTTGGTGATCAGCCTGACCGCTGCCGGTTTCGCGGGGCTGCACAAGTTCGGGGTGCCGTACATCGAGTGGCTGCTGCCGATCGCCCTGTGGGTGGTCGCGGCGGGCAGCCTGGTGACGGTGGCGCAGCGGATGCTGACCGTGCGCCGGGAGTCGGCGGAGCTGGAGGCGGCGGGCGCCGCCGAGGGGGTCAAGTGAGGGAACGGTTGGTCGACGCCGCCTACGCGGCCGGCTGGGCGGGGTTGAAGCACCTGCCCGAGCCGGTGGCCCGCGGCCTGTTCGACACCATCGCCGACGTGGCGTGGCGGCGGCAGGGCAAGGGGGTGCGGCAGCTGGAGGCCAACCTGTCGCGGGTCCACCCGGACGCGGACGGGATCCGGCTGCGGGAGCTGTCCCGGGCCGGGATGCGCTCGTACATGCGGTACTGGATGGAGTCGTTCCGGCTGCCGACCTGGAGCCGGGAGCGGATCGCCGGTGCCATAACGGTGAAGAACCTGGAGCAGCTGGACGAGGCGATGGCGTCCGGGCGGGGCGCGGTGCTGGCGCTGCCGCACATGGCGAACTGGGACCTGGCGGGGGCGTGGATCGCCTCGGCGGGCGGGCACCCGTTCACCACGGTCGCCGAGCGGTTGAAGCCGGAGTCGCTGTTCGACCGGTTCGTGGCGTACCGGGAGAGCCTGGGGATGGAGGTGCTGGCGCTGACCGGCTCCCAGGTCTCGGTGGTGGGGACGCTGGCGCGGCGGCTGCGCGAGGGGAAGCTGGTGTGCCTGGTGGGCGACCGGGACCTCTCGGAGGCCGGGATCCAGGTGGACTTCTTCGGCGAGCCGACCCGGATGCCGGCCGGTCCGGCGGCGCTGGCCCAGCGGACCGGGGCGGCGCTGTTCCCGGTGTCGCTCTGGTACGACGGGGCGGTGCTGCGGGCCGAGGTGCACCCCGAGGTGGTGCCGTCCGGGGAGGGCACCCGGCAGGAGCAGGCCGCGGCGATGACCCAGGCGATGGCGGACGTGTGGGCGGTCGCGATCCGCGAGCACTCGGTGGACTGGCACATGCTGCAGAAGCTGTGGCTGTCCGACCTGACCCCGCGGAGGGCCGAGCGTTGAGGATCGGCGTGGTGTGCCCGTACGACTGGGACGTGCCGGGCGGGGTGCAGTTCCACATCCGGGACCTGGCGGAGCACCTGATCCGGCTGGGGCACGAGGTGTCGGTGCTGGCCCCGGCGGAGGACGAGGAGGCGCTGCCGCCGTACGTGGTCTCGGCCGGGCGGGCGGTGGCGGTGCCGTACAACGGGTCGGTGGCGCGGCTGAGCTTCGGCATCCTGTCGGCGGCCCGGGTGCGGCGCTGGCTGCGCGAGGGCCGGTTCGACGTGCTGCACGTGCACGAGCCGAACTCGCCGTCGCTGTCGATGCTGGCGGCCTGGGCGGCGACCGGGCCGATGGTGGGGACGTTCCACACCTCGAACCCGCGCTCGCGGGCGATGATCGCGGCCTCGCCGATCCTGCAGCCGGGCCTGGAGAAGATGTCGGGCCGGATCGCGGTGTCGGAGTACGCCCGGCGCACCCTGGTGGAGCACCTGGGCGGCGACGCGGTGGTGATCCCGAACGGCGTGGACGTGCGGTTCTTCGCGGACGCCGAGCCGAACCCGCAGTGGCAGGGCGGCGCGGCCGCGGGCGGGCCGGGGACGATCGGCTTCATCGGGCGGATCAACGAGCCGCGCAAGGGCCTGCCGACGCTGCTGGCCGCGCTGCCGCGGATCCTGGCCGAGCGGCCGGGCGTGCGGCTGCTGGTGGCCGGCAAGGGCGACGAGGAGGAGGCCGTGGAGGGCCTGGCGCCCGAGGCGCGGGCCCGGGTGGAGTTCCTCGGCATGGTCTCGGACCGGGACAAGGCCCGGCTGCTGCGCTCGGTGGACCTGTACGTGGCGCCGAACACCGGCGGCGAGTCCTTCGGCATCATCCTGGTCGAGGCGATGTCGGCGGGCGCCCCGGTGCTGGCCAGTGACCTGGACGCGTTCCGGCAGGTGCTGGACGGCGGTGCGGCCGGGGAGCTGTTCCCGGTGGAGGACGCGGACGCGCTGGCCGCTTCGGCGCTCAAGCTGCTGGGCAGCCCGGACCGGCTGGCGGCGCTGCGCGCCGCGGCCTCCCGGCACGTGCGGCGCTTCGACTGGGAGACGGTCGGCGCCGAGGTGCTGTCGGTGTACGAGACGGTGACCGACGGGCGTCCGCCGGTGGCCGAGGTCGAACCGTCCGACCGCCGCGCGCGTCCGAGCCGTTGACCCGTTCCCTCCGGAGAGGTAGCCCCGCATGCCGCTGATCACCGTCGACCACACCGACCGGCTCGCCGGTTCCTTCGACCGGCGGGGCTTCGGCCTGGCCCTGAACCGGTTGGCGGTGAAGCTGCTGGACGCCAAGCCGGAGAAGTGCAAGACCAGGTTCCGGCGCACCGAGGAGAACGTGGTCGGGGCGGACACCGAGACCTTCGCGCTGGTCGCGGTCCGGGTCGAGGTCTTCCCGGGGCGCAGCGCGGCGGCCAAGGCGGCGCTGGCCGAGGCGGTGCTGGAGGTGCTGCCCGGGTACCTGGGGCCGGACGCCGGGCCGGTGCAGGTCGCCGTCCAGGTCGAGGAGTTGGACCGCCTCGCCTACCGCTCGGCGGTCCTCGGGGGCTGAGCCCGGGGGCCGAGCCGGTACCGTAGCGCCCCGTGGCTACCTGGATCTGGGCCGTTGCGGCCGTCGTACTGTTCGCCGTCTACCTGAGCTGGACGGCGGGCAGGCTCGACCGGCTGCACGCCCGGATCGACGCCGCGCGGGCCTCGCTGGACGCCCAGCTGCTGCGCCGCTCCTCGGTGGCGGTGGAGCTGGCGACCTCCTCGCTGCTGGACCCGGCGGCGTCGATCCTGCTGCTGGAGGCGGCGCACGCGGCCCGGCAGGCCGAGTCCGAGCAGCGCGAGGTGGCGGAGAGCGAGCTGAGCCTGGCGCTGCGGGCGGTGCTGGACGAGCCGGAGCAGGTCGCGGCGCTGCGGGCGGCGCCGGGCGGCGAGGAGGCGGTGCGCGACCTGGTGGAGGCGGTGCGCCGGGTGCCGATGGCGCGGCGCTTCCACAACGACGCGGTGCGGGCGGCGCGCGCGGTGCGCGAGCACCGGCTGGTGCGCTACTTCCGCCTCGCGGGGCGCGCGCCGTTCCCGTTGGCCTTCGAGATGGACGACGAGCCCCCGGTGGCCCTCACGCCCGAGGGTGCGTCCGCGTAGGCTGGCCCCGTTTCCTGTCGAACACCGGCGTTTCCTGCCGCAGCCGGGTCGCTGGCCTGATTGTCGTATGCCGGGGGCGGCCCTGGACCATGTGGCGCATGGGTCGGCGGGCCCCCGGGCCTACGATAGATCGATAGCACCGGTTCATCCCTGAGTGAGGTCTTACGTGTCCACCACCCCCACTTCCGCCGAGCAGCCCCAGGTCGGCACCGCCCGGGTCAAGCGCGGCATGGCCGAGCAGCTCAAGGGCGGCGTGATCATGGACGTGGTCAACGCCGAGCAGGCGAAGATCGCCGAGGACGCCGGTGCGGTCGCGGTCATGGCGCTGGAGCGGGTCCCGGCCGACATCCGCAAGGACGGCGGCGTGGCCCGGATGTCCGACCCGAACATGATCGAGGAGATCATCGGCGCGGTCTCCATCCCGGTGATGGCCAAGTCCCGGATCGGCCACTTCGTCGAGGCCCAGGTGCTGCAGTCGCTCGGCGTCGACTACATCGACGAGTCCGAGGTCCTCACCCCGGCCGACGAGGTCAACCACTCCGACAAGTGGGCGTTCACCA
Organism: Kitasatospora sp. NPDC004272; assembly: GCF_053603035.1. Lineage (NCBI taxonomy): Bacteria > Bacillati > Actinomycetota > Actinomycetes > Kitasatosporales > Streptomycetaceae > Kitasatospora > Kitasatospora sp. NPDC004272. The sequence continues at coordinate 8,776 of NZ_JBSGET010000153.1, forward strand.
CCCCCTTCGTCTGCGGCGCCACCAACCTGGGCGAGGCGCTGCGCCGGATCGCCGAGGGTGCGGCCATGATCCGCTCCAAGGGCGAGGCCGGCACCGGCAACGTGGTGGAGGCGGTCCGCCACCTGCGCCAGATCAAGAACGAGATCGCCAAGCTGCGCGGCTTCGACAACAACGAGCTGTACGCCGCCGCCAAGGAGCTGCGCGCCCCGTACGAGCTGGTCCGCGAGGTCGCCGAGCTCGGCAAGCTGCCGGTCGTGCTGTTCTCGGCCGGCGGCGTGGCCACCCCGGCCGACGCCGCGCTGATGCGCCAGCTCGGCGCCGAGGGCGTGTTCGTGGGCTCCGGCATCTTCAAGTCGGGCGACCCGGCCAAGCGCGCCGCCGCCATCGTGAAGGCCACCACCTTCTTCGACGACCCGAAGATCATCGCGGACGCCTCCCGCAACCTGGGCGAGGCCATGGTCGGCATCAACTGCGACACCCTCCCGGAGACCGAGCGCTACGCCAACCGCGGCTGGTAAGCGCCCACGCGTCCGGCCCGCCGTGCGAGTTCCCGGCACGGCGGGCCGCTGCGTGGCTCCCGGGCCCTGTAGTTCGAGAACGAAGAGGTAGTGAGACCGTGAGCACCCCCACCGTCGGCGTCCTGGCCCTGCAGGGCGATGTCCGCGAGCACCTGGTGGCGCTGGCCGCCGCCGACGCGCTGGCCCGGCCGGTGCGCCGCCCGGAGGAGCTGGCCGAGGTCGACGCCCTGGTGATGCCCGGTGGCGAGTCCACCACCATCTCCAAGCTGGCCGTGCTGTTCGGCCTGATGGACCCGCTGCGCGAGCGGGTCGCGGCCGGCATGCCGGTCTACGGCACCTGCGCGGGCATGATCCTGCTGGCCGACAAGATCCTGGACGGCCGGGACGACCAGGAGACCGTCGGCGGCATCGACATGACGGTCCGCCGCAACGCCTTCGGCCGGCAGAACGAGTCCTTCGAGACCGCCATCCCGTTCGCGGGCCTGGCCGGCGACCCGGTCACCGGCGTGTTCATCCGCGCCCCCTGGGTCGAGGCGGTCGGCGCGGGCGTCGAGGTGCTGGCCGAGGTGCCGGCCGCGGACGGCCCGGACGCCCGGATCGTCGCGGTCCGCCAGGGCAACCTGCTGGCCACCTCCTTCCACCCGGAGCTGACCGGCGACCACCGCGTCCACGAGTACTTCGTCCGGATGGTCGAGGCCGCCGGGCGCTGAACGCCCCGTGCGGCGCGGTGACCGTGTGCCACCCGGCGGTGCGGCACCGGTAAGATCTCCCCTGTTCATTTCCCATTGGCGACGAAAAGGAGCTGGCGATGTCCGGCCACTCTAAGTGGGCTACCACCAAGCACAAGAAGGCCGCGATCGACGCCAAGCGCGGCAAGCTCTTCGCCAAGATGATCAAGAACATCGAGGTGGCGGCCCGCACCGGCGGCGGCGACCCGGCCGGCAACCCCACGCTCTACGACGCCATCCAGAAGGCCAAGAAGAGCTCGGTCCCGATCGACAACATCAACCGCGCCGTCAAGCGCGGCTCCGGTGCGGAGGCCGGCGGCGCCGACTACTCGACCATCATGTACGAGGGCTACGGCCCCAACGGCGTGGCCGTCCTGATCGAGTGCCTCACCGACAACCGCAACCGCGCCGCCTCCGACGTGCGCGTGGCGATGACCCGCAACGGCGGCAACATGGCCGACCCGGGCTCGGTGTCCTACCTGTTCAACCGCAAGGGCGTCGTGATCGTCCCCAAGGCCGACGGCGTGGACGAGGACAAGATCCTGGACGTCGTGCTGGACGCCGGCGCCGAGGAGGTCAACGACCTGGGCGAGGCCTTCGAGGTGATGTCCGAGGCCACCGACATGGTCGCGGTCCGCACCGCGCTGGTCGACGCGGGCATCGACTACGACTCCGCCGACGCCAACTTCGTCCCCAGCATGCAGGTCGAGCTGGACGCCGACGGCGCCCGCAAGATCTTCAAGCTGATCGACGCGCTGGAGGACAGCGACGACGTGCAGAACGTCTTCGCCAACTTCGACGTCTCCGACGAGATCATGGCCGAGCTGGACGCCTGAGTCCGGCCCGCGTTCCCCGCCCGGTGGCCCGCTGGTGGCCGCCGGGCGGAGGCGTGTCCGGGACCGGTTGTCGGTGGCCGGGGGTAACCTGCGCAGGTCGGAGAGAGGTGTGGCCGTGCGAGTGCTGGGTGTGGACCCTGGGTTGACCAGGTGCGGCGTCGGGGTGGTCGAAGGACTGCCGGGGCGGCAGTTGACGATGCTCGGCGTCGGCGTGGTGCGCACGCCCGCCGAGGACGAGATCGGCCCCCGGCTGCTCGCCATCGAGCAGGGCCTGGAGTCCTGGCTCGACCGGTACTCGCCCGAACTCGTCGCCGTGGAGCGGGTGTTCGCCCAGCACAACGTCCGCACCGTGATGGGCACCGCGCAGGCCTCCGCGGTCGCCGTGCTCTGCGCGACCCGCCGCGGCATCCCCGTCACGCTGCACACCCCCAGCGAGGTCAAGGCCGCCGTCACCGGCTCCGGCCGGGCCGACAAGGCCCAGGTCACCGCCATGGTCACCCGCCTGCTGCGGCTCGACGCCCCGCCCAAGCCCGCCGACGCGGCGGACGCGCTGGCCCTGGCCATCTGCCACATCTGGCGCGGCGGCAGCACCAACCGCCTGACCGCGGCGATCAAGGCCCACGGCCCGGGCGGCGGCTCCTGGCACGGCGCGACTTCCGGGCGGAACCAGGGGCGCGGGGAACTGCGCGAAGCGGAAGACGCCCAGCGGGAAGATCCGCCCGAGCAGCGGGCAGCGGCTCCCCGGGCGGCCTACGGCAGGGCGCCGGGTCGCTCGCGCAGTTCCCCGCGCCCCTGACGGGGCGCGCAGCCGCTGTCGACGAACAACCGCGAGCCGGCGGGGACCGAAAGTCGTTTTTCGGTCCCCGTAGACGGCAGAGCCCCGTGAGACGTTTGCGGGGCTCGAACCTCGAACCCATCGAAAGGAACGACCTCGCCATGATCGCCTTCGTGCAGGGGCCGGTTGCGGTGCTGGGGGCCGGCGTGGCCGTGGTGGAGGTCGGCGGGGTGGGGATGGCGGTGCAGTGCACGCCGACCACGCTGGCGGCGCTGCGGGTGGGGGAGGTGGCCCGGCTGGCGACCTCGCTGGTGGTCCGGGAGGACTCGCTGACCCTGTTCGGCTTCGCGGACGACGACGAGCGGGCCACCTTCGAGGTGCTACAGGCGGCGCCCGGCGTCGGGCCGAAGCTGGCCCAGGCGATGCTGGGGGTGCACTCGCCGGAGGCGCTCCGGGTCGCGGTGGCCGGCGGCGACGAGAAGGCGCTGATCGCGGTGCCGGGCATCGGCAAGGCGAAGGCGGCCAAGCTGCTGCTGGAGTACAAGGACAAGCTCGGCGCCCCGCACGGCACCGTCCCCGCGCAGAAGCCGGTGGCGTCCGGCCCGGCGCCCTGGCACGAGCAGCTGCACTCCGCACTGGTGGGCCTGGGCTACGCTCCGCGGGAGGCGGAGGAGGCGGTGTCCCGGGTCGCGCCGGAGGCCGAGGCGCAGTCCGTGCCGGACGTCGGCGCCCTGCTGCGGCTCGCCCTGCGGGGCCTGAACCGGGCCCGCTGAACGGCGCCGGAGCAATGTGGCGACACGTCACCAAGTCGACATGGAGAGCGGTTTTCCGATGAGCCCGTACGAGTCCGACCCCGCTGACCGCCTGCTGACGGCGTCCGCCGACGGCGAGGACCAGGCGGTGGAGGCCGCGCTGCGGCCCAAGCAGCTGGACGAGTTCATCGGGCAGGAGCGGGTGCGCGAACAGCTCTCGCTGGTCCTGCAGGCGGCCCGCAAGCGCGGCGCGGCGCCGGACCACGTGCTGCTGAGCGGCCCGCCCGGGCTGGGCAAGACCACCCTTTCCATGATCATCGCGGCCGAGCTGAACGCCCCGATCCGGATCACCTCCGGCCCGGCGATCCAGCACGCGGGCGACCTGGCGGCGATCCTGTCCTCGCTGACCGAGGGCGAGGTGCTGTTCCTCGACGAGATCCACCGGATGTCCCGGCCCGCCGAGGAGATGCTCTACATGGCGATGGAGGACTTCCGGGTCGACGTGATCGTCGGCAAGGGCCCCGGCGCCACCGCGATCCCGCTGGAGCTGCCCCCGTTCACCCTGGTCGGCGCGACCACCCGGGCCGGACTGCTGCCGCCGCCGCTGCGCGACCGCTTCGGCTTCACCGGCCACATGGAGTTCTACGCCCCGGCCGAGCTGCAGCGGGTGGTGCACCGCTCGGCCGGCCTGCTGGACGTGGAGATCGACCCGGCGGGTGCGGCCGAGATCGCCGGGCGCTCGCGCGGCACGCCCCGGATCGCCAACCGGCTGCTGCGCCGGGTGCGGGACTTCGCCCAGGTCCGGCACGACGGCCTGGTCACCCGGGAGATCGCCGCCCGGGCGCTGGAGGTCTACGAGGTCGACGCGCGCGGCCTGGACCGGCTGGACCGGGCGGTCCTGGAGGCGCTGCTCAAGCTGTTCGGCGGCGGCCCGGTGGGCCTCTCGACCCTGGCGGTGGCGGTCGGCGAGGAGGCGGAGACGGTCGAGGAGGTCGCCGAGCCCTTCCTCGTCCGGGAGGGCCTGCTGGCGCGCACCCCGCGCGGGCGGATCGCCACCGCGGCGGCCTGGCAGCACCTCGGGCTGACCCCGCCGCAGTCGCCGGGCGCGGCGAAGGCGGCGCGGAACGTCCAGCAGAACGGCCTGTGGGCCGACGGCCAGGGATAACTCCGGCGCCTTATCGGGAGTTTATGTGCATGCCAAGGCTCGCCACTTTCGGCGGCACACTGGCATGCTTGGCGTTGTCCGTTCAGTGCGGGTCGCCTAGACTCCGCCGGACCGCCCCTCTCACCCGACGGGCCGACGTACACGCACTGGTCGCCGAGCGCGGCCGCAAAGGACCCTGGCCGTGAATCTGATCATCCTCATCCTCCCGCTCCTCGCGATCTTCCTGATGATGCGCTCGCAGAAGAAGCGTCAGGCCCAGACGCAGAGCATGCAGAGCGCGCTCCAGCCGGGGTCGGGCGTGCGCACCATCGGCGGCATGTACGCGCTGGTGAAGGCGGTCAATGACGAGACGGTCGAGCTGGAGGTCGCCCCCGGCGTGGTGGCCCACTACACCAAGGGTGCGATCGCGGCCGTCCTGGAGCCGCTGGAGTACGACGCGATCATCAACGGCCGCCCCGCCGAGGGCGAGGCCGTCGAGGACGCGGAGCAGGACGCGGACGCCGACGAGAAGCCGCTGAGCCTGTCCAAGGACGAGGCGAAGGCCGACGCAGAGGCTCCCGAGAGCAAGTAGTACGGTCGGGGCACCCTCGACCGAGCGGCATCCGCCGCAAGCCCAACAGGACCTCTTGGGCCGTCGTGCGTCCGCCGCCTTCCGGCACCCGCCCAGCGCGGGGCCGGAGGCCGGCCGCCGGGCGGCATGGACAGGGAGAAACGAGCAAGGTGGCAACACCCAAGTCGCGGTCGCGCGACGGATACCCGGGACGGGCGCTGGCGCTCATCCTGGTGGTCACCGTCGGCCTTGTGGCCCTCATGTTCGGGACGGGCAACACCAAGCCGCGTCTCGGTATCGACCTCGCCGGTGGTACCAGCGTCACGCTGACCGCGAAGTCCGATGATCCTTCCGCGGTCAACAAGACCAACCTGGACACCGCGGTCGGCATCATCCAGAAGCGCGTGAACGGCATGGGCGTCTCCGAGGCGGAGGTGCAGACCCAGGGCAACGCGAACATCATCGTCAACATCCCCGACGGTGGTAACACGCAGCAGTCCATCGACAAGGTCGGCGACACCGCCAAGCTCTACTTCCGCCCGGTGCTGGCCGCCGAGCCGTCCGGCGCGGCCGCCCAGCAGCCCGACCCGTCGGCCTCCGCCTCCGCCGGCGCCTCGGCCTCCCCGAGCGCGGGCGCCTCCGCGTCGGCCTCCGCGAGCGCCGGCAGCGGCGCCTCCGCGAGCGCCTCCACCGGCGCCTCGGCCTCCGCGTCCGCGACCAAGGCCGGCCGCGCCCTGTCCGGCGCCCTGCAGGCCGACCCGACGGCCTCCGCCGCCGCGAGCGGCTCCGCCTCGGCCCAGCCGTCCGCCTCCGCCCAGCCGTCCGCCGACGCCTCGGCCCCCGCGGCCGACCCGAGCGCCGCGGCCACCCCGGACGCCGAGACCCTCGCCCTGCAGCAGCAGTACACCGCGCTGGACTGCACCAACGAGGCGCAGCGGATCAACTACCAGGGCAGTGACCCGTCCAAGCCGGCCATCGCCTGCTCGTACGACGCCGAGGGCGGCCTCTGGTACAAGTTCGTGCTCGGCGGCGTCGCGGTGAACGGCCAGGACGTCACCAAGGCGCAGGCCGCGATCGACACCCAGGGCGGCAAGGGCTGGATGGTCGACCTGTCGTTCAACGACACCGGCTCCAAGGCGTTCGCCTCCACCACCGGCCAGCTGGCCACTCAGTCCTCCCCGGCCAACCAGTTCGCGATCGTGCTGGACGGCCAGGTCGTCTCGCACCCGTACGTGTCGGAGTCGATCACCGGCGGCACCGCCGTGATCAGCGGCAGCTTCACCGCGAACGACGCCAAGTCGCTGGCGAACGTGCTGAGCTACGGCGCGCTCCCGCTGGACTTCGTGAAGAGCGACGTCACCACCGTCTCCCCGCAGCTCGGCTCCGAGCAGCTGAAGGCCGGTCTGATCGCCGGTCTGATCGGCATGGTCCTGGTGGTCGCCTACTCGCTGGTCTACTACCGCGGCCTGGGCCTGATCTCGATCGCCGGTCTGGCCGTCTCGGCCGTGCTGACCTGGTCGATCATGAGCCTGCTCGGCGCGGGCATCGGCTTCGCGCTGAACCTGCCCGCGGTCTGCGGCGCGATCGTCGCGATCGGCATCACCGCCGACTCGTTCATCGTGTACTTCGAGCGGATCCGGGACGAGGTCCGCGAGGGCGCCCAGCTGCGGGCCGCCGTGCAGCGCGCCTGGCCGCGGGCCCGGCGCACCATCCTGGTCTCGGACTTCGTGTCCTTCCTGTGTGCCGCGGTGCTGTACCTGGTGTCGGTCGGCAAGGTCCAGGGCTTCGCGTTCACGCTGGGCCTGACCACGCTGCTCGACGTCGTGGTGATCTTCCTGTTCACCAAGCCGATGATCTCCCTGCTCGCCCGCACCAAGTTCTTCGCCGGCGGCCACCCGCTGTCCGGTCTGGACCCGAAGCGGCTCGGCGCCCGTCCGCCGCTGCGCGGTTCCCGCCGCCGTCCCACCGCGACCCAGGAGGTCTGACCCATGTCGCTCCGCAACATCGGTCACCGCCTCTACCAGGGCGAGGTCTCCTTCGACTTCGTGGGCAAGCGGAAGATCTGGTACTCGATCTCCGCGGTGATCGTCCTGGTGGCCGGCATCGGCCTGGCCATGGGCCTGCACCTGGGCATCGAGTTCAAGGGCGGCTCGGTCTACACCGTGCACAAGCCCGGCCTGAGCGCCTCGCAGGCCAAGGACACCGCCGACAGGATCATCGGCTCCAAGACCGCGCTGGTGCAGACCACCAACAAGGGCGACGTCCGGGTCCAGGTCAGCGCCGAGGAGTCGATCCCGGCGACGACCTTCACCAAGGAGTTCTCGCAGGCGATCGGCGTCCAGGAGCAGGACATCAACGCCCAGGTGATCGGCCCCTCCTGGGGTGCCGACATCTCCAAGAAGGCGCTGACCGGCCTGATCGTCTTCATGGTGCTGGTGACCGTCTACATGGCGATCGCCTTCGAGTGGCGGATGGCGGTGGCCGCCCTGGTCGCCCTGATCCACGACCTCCTGATCACCATCGGCGTCTACGCCCTGGTCGGCTTCGAGGTCACCCCGGGCACCGTGATCGGCTTCCTGACCATCCTCGGCTACTCGCTCTACGACACGGTCGTCGTCTTCGACACCGTGAAGGAGAACACCCGGGGCCTCACCAAGCAGTCCCGCCGCACCTACAGCGAGGCCGCCAACCACGGCCTCAACCAGACCCTGGTGCGCTCCATCAACACCACGGTCGTCGCCCTGCTCCCGGTCTCGGCGCTGCTGTTCATCGGCGGCGGCTTCCTGGGCGCCGGCACCCTGAACGACATCTCGCTGGCCCTGTTCATCGGCCTCGCGGCCGGTGCCTACTCCTCCATCTGCGTGGCCACTCCGCTGCTCGCGCAGCTCAAGGAGCAGGCCCCGGACATGAAGGCGCTCGCCAAGCGGGTCGCCCAGCGCCGGGCCGCCGAGGCCAAGGCCGCGGCCGAGGCCCCGGCCGGCGCCGCGGGTGAGGACGGCGACAGCGAGGACGGCACCGGCGAGGAGGTCGCGGCCGGTATGGTCGGACAGCGTAACCAGCCGGTCAGCCGCACCCGCGGCAAGGGACGGCCGTCCGGCAAGCACTGACCCTCCGCGAAGGAACCCCCGTGACCTCCACCACCGACCCCGCCCTGTCCGAGCTGCTCAACAGCCGGATCCGGGACGTGCAGGACTACCCGAAGCCGGGCGTCCTGTTCAAGGACATCGCCCCCCTGCTGGCCGACGCCGAGGCGTTCGGCGCGCTGACCCGGGCGCTGGCCGAGCGGGCGAAGGAGCTCGGCGCCACCAAGGTGGTCGGGCTGGAGGCGCGGGGGTTCGTGCTCGCCGCGCCGGCCGCGTTCGCCGCGGGCCTCGGGTTCGTCCCGATCCGCAAGAAGGGCAAGCTGCCCGGTGCGGTGTTCGCCCGCTCGTACGACCTGGAGTACGGGTCGGCGACGCTGGAGGTCCAGTGCGACGCGTTCGAGCCGGGCGAGAGGGTCCTGGTGGTGGACGACGTGCTGGCCACCGGCGGCACGATCGCCGCGTCGCTGGACCTGGTCCAGGAGGCCGGCGCCGAGCTGGTCGGCGTGGTCGTGCTGATGGAGCTCGGCTTCCTGCCGGGGCGCGCGAAGCTCGTCCCGCACCTGCACGGCGCACCGCTGGAGACGCTCGTCGTGGTCTGACGGCGGGCCGCAGGACGACCGCCCGGGAACGGCTCCGTTCCCGGGCGGCTCCGTTCCCGGGCGGACGCGCCGCCGCGCGGGGGCGCGCGGTCGGTACGATGAAGGTTGATCCGACGTAGGAGTGTCCTTGCCCGACGAGGTTGTGCCCACGGCCGCTGCCGCCAGTTCCCGCCCCTCGCAGGGCGGGATGCGGGCCAGGCTCGCCCGGTTGGGCGGTCAGCGCAGTTCGATGGTCAACCCGGTGCTGGAACCGCTGTTCCGGACGATCCGGGCCAACGACCCCAAGGCCGATCCGGGGCTGCTGAAGGACATCGAGCGGGCGTACGCCGTCGCCGAGAAGTGGCACCGCGGTCAGAAGCGCAAGAGCGGCGACCCGTACATCACCCACCCGCTGGCGGTGGCCACCATCCTGGCCGAGCTGGGGATGGACGCGCCCACCCTGATGGCCGGGCTGCTGCACGACACGGTCGAGGACACCGACTACGGCCTGGAGACGCTCCGGGCCGACTTCGGCGACTCGGTGGCGCTGCTGGTCGACGGCGTGACCAAGCTGGACCGGGTCAAGTTCGGCGAGGCCGCGCAGGCGGAGACCGTCCGCAAGATGGTCGTGGCGATGGCCAAGGACCCGCGGGTGCTGGTGATCAAGCTCGCCGACCGGCTGCACAACATGCGCACGATGCGCTACCTGAAGCGGGAGAAGCAGGAGAAGAAGGCCCGCGAGACGCTGGAGATCTACGCCCCGCTGGCGCACCGGCTGGGCATGAACACCATCAAGTGGGAGCTGGAGGACCTGGCCTTCGCCATCCTCTACCCCAAGATGTACGACGAGATCGTCCGGCTGGTGGCCGAGCGCGCCCCCAAGCGCGACGAGTACCTGGCCACCGTGATCGACCAGGTGCAGGGCGACCTGCGCGGGGCCCGGATCACCGCGCAGACCACCGGCCGGCCCAAGCACTACTACTCGGTCTACCAGAAGATGATCGTCCGGGGCCGGGACTTCGCCGAGATCTACGACCTGGTGGGCATCCGGGTCCTGGTCGACACCGTCCGCGACTGCTACGCGGCGCTGGGCACCATCCACGCGCGGTGGAACCCGGTGCCGGGGCGGTTCAAGGACTACATCGCGATGCCCAAGTTCAACATGTACCAGTCGCTGCACACCACGGTGATCGGTCCCGGGGGCAAGCCCGTCGAGCTGCAGATCCGCACCTTCGACATGCACCGGCGGGCCGAGTACGGCATCGCCGCGCACTGGAAGTACAAGCAGCGCGCGGTGGCCGGCGCCTCCAAGGTGCGCACCGACACGCCCACCCACGGGCGGCAGCACGACAAGGCCGACGCGGTCAACGAGATGGCCTGGCTGCGGCAGCTGCTCGACTGGCAGAAGGAGACCGAGGACCCGAGCGAGTTCCTGGAGTCGCTGCGCTTCGACCTGTCCAGCAACGAGGTGTTCGTCTTCACCCCGAAGGGCGACGTGATAGCGCTGCCCGCGCAGGCCACCCCGGTGGACTTCGCGTTCGCGGTGCACACCGAGGTCGGCTACCGGTGCATCGGCGCCCGGGTCAACGGCCGCCTGGTGCCGCTGGAGTCGACCCTGGAGAACGGCGACACCGTCGAGGTGTTCACCTCCAAGGCGGAGAACGCCGGCCCGTCCCGGGACTGGCTGAGCTTCGTCAAGTCGCCCCGGGCCCGCAACAAGATCCGCGCCTGGTTCTCCAAGGAGCGCCGCGAGGAGGCGATCGAGCAGGGCAAGGAGTCGATCGCCCGGGCGATGCGCAAGCAGGGCCTGCCGATCCAGCGGATCCTCACCGGGGACTCGCTGGTCACCCTGGCCCACGAGATGCGCTACCCGGACATCTCCTCGCTGTACGCGGCGATCGGCGAGGGCCACGTCGCCGCGCAGGCCATCGTGCAGAAGCTGGTCCAGGCGATGGGCGGCGAGGAGGGCGCGGTCGAGGACCTCGCCGAGACCGCCACCCCCTCGCACCAGCCGCGCGCGATGCGCCGCCGGGCCAAGGGCGACCCGGGCGTCATCGTCAAGGGCGTGGACGACGTCTGGGTGAAGCTGGCGCGCTGCTGCACGCCGGTGCCCGGCGACCCGATCGTCGGCTTCATCACCCGCGGCAACGGCGTCTCGGTGCACCGGGCGGACTGCGTCAACGTGGAATCGCTCCAGCAGCAGCCCGAGCGGATGATCGAGGTCGAGTGGGCGGCCACCCAGTCCTCGGTCTTCCTGGTCGCCATCCAGGTGGAGGCGCTGGACCGCTCCCGGCTGCTCTCGGACGTCACCCGGGTGCTCTCCGACCAGCACGTCAACATCCTCTCGGCGGCCGTCCAGACCTCCCGCGACCGGGTCGCGATGAGCCGGTTCACCTTCGAGATGGGCGACCCCAAGCACCTCGGCCACGTGCTCAAGGCGGTCCGCGGGGTCGAGGGCGTGTACGACGTCTACCGGGTCACCTCGGCGCGCAACAAGTAGCCGCCCCGCCCGCCCGGGTCGCCGCCCGCCCCCGCCCCGCCGACACTGGCCGGGTGGGGGCGGTCGGCTTTCCGGGAGGCAGTGTGCACGCGATACGGGTGGCGACGGCGGTGACGGGCGCGGCGGTGGCTGCCGCCCTGGTGGCCGGCTGCGGCAGCGGCTCCGGCGGGCCGGGCGGCGCCGCGGG
>NZ_JBSGET010000154.1:0-20413 GCF_053603035.1 Kitasatospora sp. NPDC004272
TCGAGCCACGCGGCCCCATCGAGACCGAAGCAGCACGCCGCCTCGCCGACGACCTCAACGATCAGTAATCAGCTAATTACCCCACACTTTCTCAGAGCAGCCAGAGGCCGAAGCCCGCGACCAGGATGCCGAAGGCGATCAGCAGCGGGCCGAGCAGGTGGTCGCGGGGGCGGTCGGTGCCGGGGCGGATCCGGATCGTGGAGGCCAGGCCGAAGCCGGAGAGCAGCACGCCCAGCGAGGTCAGGACCGCCCACAGGGCCGATGCGGCGACGTGGCCGGAGATCATCGGGCCGTCGGCCGGCCGGCGGTCCGGGAGCGCGCGCCGGGCGCTGACGGGGCGTGGGGTACGGCCATGATGCGGGTCCTCCTGCTGGGTTCCGCACGACGCTACCGGGGGGCGGAACAAGACTCCGCCACGGATTGGCAAAGCCTTCGCCGCACCCGTCCGGCCGAGCCGGAACCGCGCGTCCTGACGTGCCGTCAGGTTCACTCGGGCGGCCCACCAGCGCGGACGCGGGGTCGTTCGATTCACAGGGAATGCCCAGGGACCTCCCGGCTGCCGCCCAGCATCGGCCGGCCGGGCCTCCGAGGGGGTCGGGCGGGCTCCCGGAGGGGCGGCGGGAAGGCCGGCGACCGGGGCTCCGGAGGGCCGGGCGGGAGGTGGGCCGGAGGTGGCGCGGCAGTGCCGTCCAGGTGTCCTCCAGGTGCCGTCCAGCTGGTGCGCAGGTGGTGTTCAGGCGCTCCGGAGCGAACCGTCCGGGGCGCGCCGCGACCCCGTCCGGACATGCGGAAGGCCCCGGTCCGGCACCACCTTGCCGGGCCGGGGCCGGGGCCCACGGAGTGGGGGGACGTCCCTCGTCAGCCGACCGGGACGGTCGGTTCGGCGGCGGGGGCGGCGGCCGCCTCCTTCGCCTCCCGGGCCGCGGCGCGGCGGGCGACGAAACGGTTGACCAGGGCGACCATCGCCCAGGCGAAGGCCCAGCCGACCAGGATGTCGATGATGAAGTGCTCGGCGCCGTAGACCAGCGTGAAGGCCATCGCCAGCGGGTACGCGGCGAGCAGGACCCGCAGCTTGCGGCCGGCCAGCGGCCAGAAGAACAGCGCGATCACCATCGGGTAGGCGGCGTGCAGCGAGGGCATCGCGGCGACGTCGTTGGCGAACTTGCTGCCGTTCTCGAAGATGGTGCCCGCCCGGGGCAGGCCGCTGTCGTTGAGCACGGTGTTGACCACCCGGTCGACGACCGGCATGTGGCCCTCCAGGCCGGCCAGCCACGGCGGGTCGGCGGGGTAGAGCACGTAGGTGGCGAAGCCGATCGCGGTCATCGCCAGGTAGCAGCCGAGGAAGTGCCGGAACCGGGCGTGGTTGCGCTTCCACAGCACGGCGAGGATCACGAACACCGCGAAGAAGTGCGACATGTAGACGGTGACGGCGGCGTAGTCGTACCACTGCGGGTGGCCGGGGTGGTAGAGCAGGTCCTGCAGGCGGACGGTCCAGGTCTCGCCGAAGCCGAGCACCTCGTCGAAGGCGATCTGCGGGGCGTAGTGCGGGCGCCACGGCGTGTGCGCCCCGTAGCCGCGGAGCAGGGAGTACGCCCAGACCACGGCCATCACGGGGACCCAGTCGCGCAGGACGTACAGCCAGCCCTTGCGGCCGCCGCTGTGCACGGACGCCGTGACCAGGGCGGCGATCAGCCACAGGAAGACCACGTCGTTGGCGTAGGGCAGGCCGTAGACCGCGAGGTAGCGCCAGAAGGCCAGCGCGAAGAGCGGCCAGGCGAGGTGTCGGAGCTTGAGCCGGGACAGCAGGTGGAGCGCCAGGGAGCGTGACCGGGCTGCCAGGTGGGACGAGTCGATCATGCGTCACGAAGCTAGCAACAGCGGCTTGGAGATTCCTCTTGCCGCGCGCCGGGGTTCCCAGCGAGTTCCCAGGCGGCCCACGGACGGGTGGCGGGGGCCGCCAACCGGACTAATGCTCGACATTAATAATGGTGAGCATTAATGTGGAGACATGACGAGGAAGTCGACGGGTGCACGGAGCACCCTTGTGGGTGGCGGCTCCGGCGACGGCTCCACCCGGGCGCTGCTGATCCGGTCCGCCGAGCGCCTGTTCGCGGCGCAGGGGGTGCACGGCGCGCAGCTGCGCGAGGTGGTGCGGCAGGCCGGGCAGGCGAACCCGTCCGCGGTGCAGTACCACTTCGGTTCGCGCGAGGGCCTGCTGGACGCGGTGATGGCCGAGCGCCAGCAGCGCACCGAACGGGCGCTGGCCGCGCGGATGCCGCAGCCCGAGGGGCGGCCGCTGGGCGAGCTGCTGGGGGCGCTGGTCGACGCGGAGGCCACCGAGCTGCGCACCGAGCGCGGCCGGGACTGCCTGCGGATCTCCACCCAGGTCAGCCACCGCAGCGGCATCCGGGAGCGGCGTCCGCACGCCGGGCTCGCGGGCACCTTGTACTGGCGGCTGATCCTCGAACTGGAGGCACCGCTGGTCCCGCTGGCCCCCGAGGCCGTCCGGCTGGAGCGGATCGACCTGGCGCTGACCCTGATCGGGGCCGCGCTGGCCGAACGCGCCCGGCAGCTCGCCGAAGGCGAGCCCACCCTGAGCGGGGACGGCGCGTACCTCGCCGACCTGGTCTCCGTCTGCACCGGCCTGCTGACCGCGCCGGTGCCCTGAGCGCCCCGCCCGGAGCGGGAGACCCCGGCCCGGCGGCGGTGGCGGTGGCGGTGGCGGTGGCGGTGGCGGAAGGAGGACGCAGGACCCAGCGGTAGGGCGCGGACGCAGGAGGCGGACGCGGAGCGCGGTGCGGCGCTGTGGAGGCAGTGGCTGAAGCAGCGGCGGCGGCGCGGCAAGGAAACCGGGCGCCCACGAGGCGCCGAGCACCGAGGAGCAAGTCATGAGCGAGTTGTCCGGCAAGACCGTCATCATCACCGGCGGGGCCCGGGGCCTGGGCGCGGAGACCGCCCGGCAGGCGGTCGCGGCGGGGGCGAACGTGCTGATCACCGACGTCCTGGACGCGGACGGCGAGGCCACCGCCGCCGAACTGGGCGAGCGGGCCCGCTATCGCCACCACGACGTCAGCTCGGAGCAGGACTGGGCGGACGCGGTCGAGTACGCGCAGGCCGAGTTCGGCGCGGTGCACGGGCTGGTGAACAACGCGGGCATCTCCACCGGGAGCTTCCTGGTCGACGAGTCGGTGGAGCACTTCCGCAAGGTGCTCGACATCAACCTGACCGGCGTGTTCATCGGCATGAAGACGGTCGTCCCGGCGCTGCGGGCGGCGGGCGGCGGCTCGGTGGTGAACATCTCCTCGGCGGCCGGCCTGATGGGCCTGGCGCTGACCGCCGGCTACGGCGCCTCCAAGTGGGGCGTGCGCGGCCTGACCAAGATCGGCGCGGTGGAGCTGGGCGTGGACCGGATCCGGGTGAACTCCGTCCACCCGGGCATGACCTACACGCCGATGACCGCGTCCACCGGAATCCAGCGCGGCGAGGGCAACTACCCCAACACCCCGATGGGCCGGGTCGGCGAGGCGCCCGAGATCGCCGCGGCCACCGTCTTCCTGCTGTCCGACGCGGCCTCCTACGTCACCGGCGCCGAGCTGGCGGTGGACGGCGGCTGGACCACCGGCCCGACCGTCCGCTACGTGATGGGCCAGTGATCCCGGGCGGCCGCGCACCGGCCGACGACCGGTGCGCGGCCGTCCGATCACTGCCGCTGCGGGCCGAGTTGACGCGTCGCCGCCTCCACCGTCTGGGCCAGTAGCACCGCGATCGTCATCGGGCCGACGCCGCCCGGCACCGGGGTGATCAGGCCGGCGCGCTCGCGGGCCGAGGCGAAGTGGACGTCGCCGACGTTGCCGGGGTTGTAGCCCGCGTCGATGACGACCGCGCCGGGCTTGAGGTGTTCGCCGCGGATGAGTTCGGGCCTGCCGACGGCGGCGATCAGGACGTCGGCTTCGCGGACGATCGACGGGAGGTCGACCGTCCGCGAGTGGCAGTAGGTGACGGTGGCGTCGCGGGCGAGCAGCAGCATGCCCGCGGGCTTGCCGAGGATCGCGCTGCGGCCGATCACGACGGCGTGCTTGCCGGTCAGCCCGACCCGGTACTCGTCGAGCAGGCGCACGATGCCGCCGGGGGTGCAGGAGGTGAAACCGGGAAGGCCGAAGGACATGGCGGCGAAGGAGTGCGTCGTGACGCCGTCGACGTCCTTGGCGGGGGCGATGGCTTCGAAGGCGGCGCGTTCGTCGACCCGCGGGCCGGCCGGATGCTGGAGCAGGATGCCGTGGACGGTCGGGTCGGCGGACAACTCACCCAGGACGTCGACGAGTTGGGCGGTGGTGGTGGCGACCGGGAGTGGGACGTGGCGGGAGCGGATGCCGGCCTTCTCGCAGCGGTTGCGCTTCATCCGGACGTAGGTGACGGAGGCCGGGTCCTCGCCGACCAGGACGGTGGCGAGGCAGGGGGTGACACCGGTGCGCAGGCGGAGGTCGGCGGCCCCGGCGGCGGTGGCCTCGATGAGGCGGCGGGCGGGGGCGGTACCGTCCATCAGCCGGGCGAGGACGGGGTTCTGGTCGGTCATGGGCGCAACTCCCTGGGTCTCGGGGTGAGTTCGCCCAGGCGCGCGGCAACGGCGGTGCGGCCGCTCCCCGGTGGTGCTCCACCCGTGCGCCAGTCACGGCCCTGCGGGCATCGTAGCCGAGGGCCGGACCGGACGGCGGGGAACCGGGGTCAGGAGGCGGCGGATTCGATCCGCTCGACGATGAGTTCGCAGAGTTCGTGGGTGCGCAGGGCGTCGGTGGCGTCGAGGGTCTTGCCGGCGCGGAGGGCGTCGAGGAAGTGCAGGACGACCTGTTCGATGCCGCGCTGGCGGGCGACCGGGACCCAGTCGCCGCGGCGGCGGACGGTGGGCTGGCCGCGGTGGTCGATGATTTCGGCGAGGTTGTGGACCTCGCGCTTGGAGTCGGCGCCGGAGACTTCGAGGATCTCCTCGGTGGAGCCGGAGACCCGGTTCATGATGCCGAGGGCGGTGAAGCCGCGGCCGGCGAGGGTGAGGACCAGGTGTTCGACCAGGCCGTCGCGGGTGCGGGAGCGGACGTCGACGTGTTCGATCTCGCCGGGGACGAGGAAGCGCAGGCTGTCGACGACGTGGATGAAGTCGTCGTAGACCAGGGTGCGGGCGCGTTCCGGCAGGCCCTCGCGGTGCTTCTGCAGGACGATCAGGTCGCGCGGGCGTTCGGCGGCGAGCAGGTAGCCGGGGGCGTGGCGGCGGTTGAAGCCGACCAGCAGGGAGCGGCCGGTGTGTTCGGCGAGGGCGACCAGGCGGCGGGCGCCGTCGAGGTCGTAGGCGAGCGGCTTGTCCACGTAGACGTCGACGCCGCGGGTGAGCAGTTCCTCGACGATCGGGACGTGCTGGTCGGTGGCGGCGTGGACGAACGCGGCGCGGATGCCGGAGTCGATGAGTTCGCCCAGGTCGGTGGTGCGGAATGGGAGGCGGTGGGCGTCGCCGATCCGGTCGAGCTTGGCCCGGTCGCGGGTCATCAGGCGCAGGTCGAGGCCGGGTTGGGCGGTGAGGACCGGCAGGTACGCCTTCTGCGCGATGTCGCCGAGCCCGATGACGCCGACCGGGATCGGGGTGGTGCTGCGGCCGGTCTCGTGATCGCTCATCGGGCACTCCTGCGAGGGTGGGTGGTGGTCGTCCCTGACCACCCGGCAGCATATGCCAGGACGCTCGTTGAGCTGTCCGAACGCCGCTGGATCGGCCGATTCGCGTCGGTGCGGGCCCGATCCCCGGCGGCGGGCCGACCGGGTCGCGGGTCTAGGTCTTGCGCAGTTCGGGTGCGGGGGCCCCGATCAGTTCGCGGCGGACGGCGTCCCAGGCCGTGCGGAGGGCGGCCGCGCAGGAGCGGGTGTCGGGGCCGAGCAGGCGCAGCCAGGCGCCGCACTCCCCCGGCAGGGTGGAGACGCCGTACAGCGGGCCGCGGTCGCCGAGCGGGGCGAGCGCGGTGTGCAGGACGTCGGCGATCCGGGCGGCCGGGGCGAGCGGGCTGAGGACGTACAGGGTGGACATCACGTCGTGCCCGGCCAGGACGGCCGGGCCGGTGACGCCGCCGCCGGGGGTGGCGGCGGGGACCAGCCGGACGGTGTCCAGGGCGAGGAGTTCGCCGTCCGGGCGGCGTGCTTCCAGGTCGGCGGCGAACACCCGGTAGGCGTGCCGTTCGCCGCGGGCGAGCCGGCCGGCCAGCACGGTCTCGCCGGCCAGCACGGTGGCGGACGGGTCGACGGTGAGGACGGTGCGCTGGTAGAGGCGGGAGCCGGCGAACGGGATGACCGGTTCGGGGAGGTACTCGACGTAGGCGCGCGGGCCGGCCGTCAGGTGGACCAGTTGCGTCGCGTAGTCGTGTTCCATCCGGTGCACCTTGGTGGCCGCCTGGGTGGTGAGGTGCACGGCGGTGTCGGCGCCGCAGTGCAGGTCGGTGCGGAGCCGGTCGGCCTGCAGGACGCCGCCGCCGGTGGACATCAGGAAGGTGACGGCGAGGTCCGGCCGGGCCGGGTCGAAGTACAGCGGGCGGGTGATCTGCAGCGGTGACTTCTGGTAGTGGCCGGTGAGTTCGGTGCGGCCGCCGACCCGCTCGAAGGCCAGTTCCAGCAGGCCGACCTTGCCGGGGCGTCCGACCGCGAGGGTGTCGGGCGTCCCGGCGAGGCAGCGGACCTCGGGCGGGACGCGGGCCGGTTCGTAGTGCCCGGGGTCGAGCCGGGCCGGTCGGACGAGCGGAGCCGGTCGCGCGGGGTGGGTCGGTCGTGCCGACGGCCGGGCGGGGGTCACCCGGCGGCCTTGCGGAAGGTGGCCAGGAAGTCGGCGATCTCCTCCAGTCCCGCGCCGGTCAGGCAGTTGGTGAGGACGACGGGCTTGCCCTCGCGGACCCGGTGGGCGTCGGCCTCCATCACGCCGAGGTCGGTGCGGACGTACCGGGCGATGTCGATCTTGTTGATGACGAGCAGGTCGGACTCGGTGATGCCGGGGCCGCGCTTGCGGGGCATCTTCTCGCCCTCGGCGGTGTCCAGCACGAACACGAACACGTCGGCCAGGACGGGGCTGAAGGTGAGGGTGAGGTTGTCGCCGCCGGACTCGTACAGCAGGGTGTCGACCTCGGGGAAGCGCTCCAGGAGTTCGGCGCCGGCGGCCAGGTTCATCGTCGGGTCGTCGCGGACGGCGGTGTGCGGACAGGCGCCGGTCTCCACGCCGACCACCAGCTCGGGGTCCAGGACCCCGGCCAGGGTGCGGCGCACGTGCTGTGCGTCCTCCTGGGTGTAGATGTCGTTGGTGATCACCGCCGGGCGGTGGCCGCGGGCGATCAGCTCCGGCACCAGCGCCTCGATCAGCGCGGTCTTGCCGGAGCCCACCGGGCCGCCGATGCCGATCCGCAGGACGTTCTCGGTCAACTCTTCGCCTCCGTGACGGTTCTCAGGTCATGAACAGCCGGGCCTCGGCCCGCTCGTGCCGCCCGGACATCGCGTCGGCGACCGGGACGCAGCCGCCGAGGTCGGCCGGCTCCCTGGCCAGGGCGGCCTCGACGGTCTCCCGGATGACCGGGGCGGCGCCGCGCAGCAGCACCTGGGCCCTGCGGTGGTCGGTCAGCCGCAGCCGCAGCGCGGCGCCGACGAAGCTGCTGCAGAACGCGAACAGGTCGCTGGTGGCGGCCTGTTCGACCGGGACGCCGGCCGCCGCGTGGGCGACTCCGGCGGCCACCGGCTGGCAGCCGGGGGCGCGCTTGGCCGCGACCAGGTCGGCGTACCGCTCCAGCGCTTCGCCGCCGATCGACTCCCGTGCGATGTCCAGGAGTTGGCGCCCGGTCCGGGTGGCGGCCAGCCGCAGTTCGCGGTTCAGCCGGGTGGCGTGCAGCCGCCGGTCGACGGCGGCCAGCAGCTCCCACTCCCCCGCCGTCGCGGCCCGGTGGGCCAGGACCAGCGCGGTGGCGTCGGACGGGCCGACGCCGTGCCGGAGCAGGTCGGCGAGCAGCGCGGGCAGCGTCTCCGGGGTGACGGCGCGCGCCTGGGCGTAGCCCTCCAGGCCGTGCGAGAGGGTGTAGAAGCCGCTGGGGAAGGCGGAGTCGGTGAGCTGGAGGCAGACCAGCAGCGCGTCCGTCCCGCCGGTGGCCGGGGTCACGCGAGGTAGAAGAGGTGGTTGAGCGGCAGCGACCGGGCCGGTTCGATGGTGGCCGGTTCGCCGTCCAGGGTGACCCGGTAGGTCTCCGGGTCGACCTCGATCCGTGGCAGCGCGTCGTTGCGCACCATGTGCTGCTTGCCGACCGAGCGGCAGCGGCGCACCGGCAGCACGGTGCTGCGCAGGCCGAGTTCGGCCGGGACGCCGAGGTCGACGGCGGCCTGCGACATGAAGGTCACCCGGGTGGCCTGCCGGGCCCGGCCGTACTGGCCGAACATCGGCCGGTAGTAGACGGGTTGGGGGGTGGGCAGCGAGGCGTTCGGGTCGCCCATCAGCGCCCAGCCGATCATGCCGCCCTTGATCACCATCTTGGGCTTGGCCGCGAAGGAGTGGATCGGCCAGAGCACGATGTCGGCCAGCTTGCCGGGCTCCAGCGAGCCGATGTGGTCGGCGGTGCCGGAGGCGAGGGCCGGGTTGATGGTGAGCTTGGCGAGGTAGCGCAGCACCCGGAGGTTGTCGTTGCGCTCGCTGTCGCCGTCCAGCTTGCCGCGCTGGTCCTTGCAGTGGTGCGCGGTCTGGAAGGCGCGGGTGAAGGACTCGCCGATCCGGCCCATCGCCTGCGAGTCGGAGGAGAGGATCGAGATCACGCCCTCGTCGTGCAGCACCGTCTCGGCGGCGATGGTCTCGGCGCGGACCCGGGAGTCGGCGAACGAGACGTCCTCGGGGATGCTGTGGCTGAGGTGGTGGCAGACCATCACCATGTCGAGCAGCTCGTCCACCGAGTTGACGGTGTAGGGCAGCGTCGGGTTGGTGGACGAGGGCAGCACGTTGGGCTCGCCCGCGATCCGCATGATGTCGGGGGCGTGGCCGCCGCCCGCGCCCTCGGTGTGGAAGGTGTGGATGGTGCGGCCGTCGACCGCGGACAGGGTGTCCTCGAAGTAGCCGGACTCGTTCAGGGTGTCGGTGTGGATCGCCACCTGCACGTCGTACTCGTCGGCGACGGACAGCGCGCTGTCGACCGCGGCCGGGGTGCTGCCCCAGTCCTCGTGCACCTTGAGGCCGCAGGCGCCCGCCTCGACCTGTTCGCGCAGCGCGCCGGGCAGCGCGCCGTTGCCCTTGCCGAGCAGGCCGACGTTGACCGGCAGGTCCTCGACGGCCTGGTGCATCCGGTGCAGGTTCCACGGGCCGGGCGTGCAGGTGGTGCCGTTGGTGCCGTCGGACGGGCCGGTGCCGCCGCCGATCAGCGTGGTGATGCCGTTGCTCAGCGCCTCCTGGACCTGCTGCGGGGCGATGAAGTGGATGTGCGTGTCGATGCCGCCCGCGGTGGCGATCAGGTGCTCGCCGGAGATCACCTCGGTGCCCGGGCCGATCACCAGCCGGGGGTGCACGCCGCCCTGGGTGTGCGGGTTGCCCGCCTTGCCGACCGCGGTGATGAAGCCGTCCTTGACGCCGATGTCGCCCTTGACCACGCCGAGCACCGCGTCCAGCACCACCACGTTGGTGATCACCAGGTCGAGCGCGCCCTGCGCGGAGGTCGCCGCCGGGTCCTGCGCCATGCCGTCGCGGATCGCCTTGCCGCCGCCGTACACGGCCTCGTCGCCGTAGTGGCCCTGGTTGAAGTCCCGCTCGACCTCGACGACCAGGTTGGTGTCGGCGAGGTGGAAGCGGTCGCCGACGGTGGGACCGAACAGGTCGGTGTACTGCTTGCGGGGGAGGACGGCCATCAGCGCTCGCCTTCCTGGCGCCCGGGGGCGCTCGCGGGGACGCTCGCGGAGCTGTTCCCGGGGGCGCCGGCGCTCCGGAACCCCTGCTCGGCGGCCCGGCGCAGCGCCCGCTCGCGGGTGGCGGGGGCGGTGACGCCGCCGTCCGCGAGGCCGGCGAAGCCGACCAGGCGGCGGTGGCCGCCGAACTCGGCCAGCACGACGTCCCTGGTGTCGCCCGGTTCGAACCGGACGGCGGTGCCGGCCGGAATGTCGAGGTGCATGCCGAAGGCGGCCGCGCGGTCGAAGGCGAGGGCCCGGTTGGCCTCGAAGAAGTGGTAGTGCGAGCCGACCTGGATCGCCCGGTCGCCCGTGTTGCTGACCGTGACGGTGGCCTTGGCGCGGCCGGCGTTGATCTCCACCGGGTCGTCGCCGTACAGGTACGCGGCGCCACCGGACATGGCGGCCTCCCTCTCTGTCGGGTGCGGGGGGCAGTGCGGGTGCGTGGGCGTGGGCTTGTGCGTGTGCGCGGGCGGGGGTCAGTGCGTGTGCGCGGGTGCGTGGGGGTGGCTGTGCGCGTGGCCGTGGCCGTGCTCGGCGTCCAGGCCGGCCGCGATGCCGTCCTCGCCGTGGCCGAGCAGGTGCAGGGCCGCCACCGTCCGGGCCGCGACCACGCCGGTGACGGCGGACGGGTGCAGCAGCGGGCCGCCGTCGCGCACGCCGGGCACGGGGGTGCGCAGGGCGGGACCGAACGAGGCGGGCACCGCCGTGACCGTCCGGGCGCCGAGCAGGCGGCAGCGGGCCGCGCCCTCGGCCGGGTCCGGGTCGCCGCCGTCGAACGCGACCTCCACCCAGCGGTGCCGGCCGAACTGCCGGGCCAGCCGGGCGATCCGGAACAGTTCGGCGTCCTCGAACGGGCCGGCCGCCGGGGCGGTGACCAGCACCGCGCCGTCCGGGGCCGCCGGGGCGCCCGGGGCCGTCCCGGCGGCGGCGCGCAACCAACCGGTCAGGTGTTCGGCGGCGGCGAACGGCGCGGCCAGCGCGAGCCGGCCGGCCCCCTCCCCGGCGGCGAGCCAGCGCAGGGCCCGGGCGGCGTCGGCGACCAGGCGCGGATCCCGGCCGAGGGTCATCGGGACGACGCACACCGGGCGGTCCCCGGCGGCGGCCAGGGCCGACCGGACCGCCTCGGCGAGCGGCCGTCCGGCCGGGGCGACGGCGTGCACCGCAGCAGCGGCGGTGGCCGGTGCGGCGGCGGTGGCGGCGTGCGTCCCGGCTCCGGCGGGGGCCAGGGCGGCGAGGTCCCGTCCGCCGTCGCTCTCGTGGCCCGCGGCCAGGACCACGAGGGCGCGCTGAGGGGGCGTCATCGGTCAGGCGCCGACCGGGTCGTGACAGGAGACCAGTTTGGTGCCGTCGACGAAGGCCGCCTCGACCTGCAGCAGCGGGAGCATCGCCCGCACTCCCGGCATGACCTCCGCGCCGCGGACCGCCTGCTTGCCGATCTCCATGCACTCGGCGACGGTGCGGCCGTCCCGGGCGCCCTCCATGACGGCCTCGCTGATCAGCGCGCAGGCTTCGCTGTAGTTCAGCTTGACGCCGCGGTCGCGGCGCTTGCGGGCCAGGTCGGCCACCACGTAGATGTACAGCTTGTCGATCTCGCGCGGGGAGAGATTCACGGGAACCACTCGTCCTTTCCGGAATTCGATCGAAATGCCGGGACGCTCTCGCACTGCTCGAATGTTCGATTGTTTGGACGCCCGATGCCCGGGCATCGCGGAAGACCCGCCGCACATTTCCGACCGGGGCCGCGCAGCGGTTTTCGGCACGGCCGTCCGGTCCGGAAGCCGACTCCGACGATTTCCCTGGAACCGTACTCCTGCGCCTTGCGAATGCCATCAGGAACGGAGAGTCGCGCCGAGTTCACGGATCGTTACCATGTGGCCATTGAGCTGCAACAATCTGTTGAATTCGGTGCACCCGGCCCCCGACGGGCGGGCGATCCTTTGCGAAGTTTTACCGGCCCGTAACGCCCCACCGGCTCCGGCGGCGGCCGTGTGCCCGTCACGAATGAGAATGTGTCCGGCAATTCGGTCAGGGCAGCGGCGAGGGTCCGCCCCCGGCCCGAAGGGGGATTCAGAGCCCGGCGGCGCCGAGCATCCGGCGGAAGTCGGCCACCGCGTCGTCGAACCGGCCCGCGTAGCCGCCCTGGGCGAGCCTCAGCATGAAGGCCACGGCGTCGTCCGGGTGCGGGTCGCTGTAGGGCTGCCCGTTGTAGTCGAGGAACAGCAGCATCGACTCGAAGGTGGTCCGCTTGTTCCGGTCGGTGAGGGGGTGGTTGCGGGCGATGGACTCGCCGAGCGCGACCGCCTTGGTCCACACGTCCGGGTAGGCGTCCGCGCCGAAGGCCGACGCCTGCGGACGGCCGAGCGCCGACTGCAGCAACGAGCGCTCGCGCACCACGGCGGCGCCGCCGACCAGGTAGGCGATGTCGTCCTCATCGAGGTGGTCGGTGCGGGCGGGAACGGAACGGTGCGTGCTCACAGGTCGGCCAGCCTCTCCAGCGTCTCGGCGTTCGCCGCCCGGATCCGCGCCACCAGCGCGGCCCGCCGCTCGGCGCGCCGCTCCGGCGGCCAGTCGGCGGCCCGCGGGTCCCGCTGCTCCACCTGCTCCTGCTGCTCCACCTCGGTGCCCCCTCCCGGCCGGTTGCCGTCGACGGACAGAAGCTAGCCGTCCGGGCGGATCACGGTCGATCGATTATTCGACGGCGGGCGGTGTGGGGCTGGGTGGGAGCGGGACAGCCCGGTGACGAGGATGTGGGCGAACCGGGCCGGGGTCGGCGCGCGGGGAAGGCCCGGCGCGACCGGGATCCCGGTGGGGGGGCACGGAGGGGATCAGGCCGGGTGGTCGAGGTGCCCGGCCGCCCCGGCCAGCGCGGTCAGGACCGGGCTGATCAGTGGGTGGAGTTCGGCACCGGCCCGGGTCGCGGCGAAGACGCGGCGGGTGGCGAGGGGGCTGTCGACGGGACGGACGGCGACGGCGTCGAGTTCGGTGCCGCGCAGGGCGGAGCGCGGGACGAGGGCGACGCCCGCGCCGGCCGAGGCGAGCGCGGTGACGGCCCGGAAGTCGTCGGAGGAGTGCACCAGCCGGGGTTGGAAGCCCGCGTGTTCGCAGGCGAGCAGGACGACGTCGTGGCAGGGGTTGCCCGGGTAGGGGCCGATCCAGGGTTCGGCGGCGAGGTCGGCGACGGCGACCGGGCCGGGGCGGTCGGCCAGCGGGTGGTGCAGCGGGAGGACGGCGTCGAAGGGCTCGGCGTACAGCGGGAGGCGGGTGAGACGGCGGTCGTCGGGGCGCGGGGCGCCGCGGTACTCGACGGCGACGGCGATGTCGGCGCGTCCGTCGAGCAGCATCGGCAGGCTGGCGTCGCCCTCCGCGTCGAGGACGCGGACCCGGAGCGCGGGGGCGGTCGCGGCGAGTGCGGTGACGGCGGGGGCCAGGACCAGGGCGATGCCGGTGGCGAAGGCGGCGACGGTGATCTCTCCGGCCGTGCCGGAGCCGTAGGCGGCGAGGTCGGCCTCGGCGCGTTCGAGCTGGGCCAGGACGGCGTCGGCGTGGGTGAGCAGGATCTCGCCGGCGGCGGTGAGCCGGACGCCGCGGCCCGCGCGGACCAGCAGGGTGTGGCCGGTCTCCTGTTCGAGGGCGGCGAGCTGCTGGGAGACGGCGGAGGGGGTGAGGTAGAGCGCGGCCGCCGCGGCGGTCACCGTCCGGTGGTCGGCCACGGCCCGGAGGGTCCGCAGCCGTCGTGCGTCGATCACGGGGTCAATTCTGCCAGCGCGGCGGGGCCGGTCGGGACGCCGGGTGGCCCGGGTCGGACCGGTCGGGTCCAGGCGTCCGACCGGTCGGACGGCGGAGCGGCACGGCTGTCCGGCTCGCTGGCGGTGGGCGACCGCGGACCGCTCTGCGAGGAGTGGGCAGGACGGGGAGCGGGCGGTGCGAAGCACGACCGGCGCGGGAAGCTGCCAGCCCGAAGCACAAGCGGCGCATGGCACGAGCAACGCGGGGGCACGGGCGGCGCGGGGAGCCGGGCATGGCTCCCCGCGCCGGGCGGGCCGTCCCCGGAGGGGGGGTCGGGGCGGCCCGGGGGTGGGTGCGGTTGAGGGTGCCCGCACCTGGTCCGGTCGGGTCAGGCGTCCAGGGCGGCGCGGGCGTCGACGAAGGCGGCGACGGCGCGTTCGACGTCCTCGGTGCTGTGCGCGGCGGAGAGCTGGACCCGGATCCGGGCGGCGCCGTGCGGCACCACCGGGTAGGAGAAGCCGATCACGTAGACGCCGCGTTCCAGCAGGAGTTCGGCGAGGCGGCCGGCCCGGGCGGCGTCGCCGACCATGACGGGGGCGATGGCGTGCTCGCCGGGCAGGATCTCGAACCCGGCCTCGGTCATCTTCGTCCGGAACAGCTCGGTGTTGGCGCGCAGCCGGTCGCGCAGGTCGTCGCTGGTCTCCAGCAGGTCGAGCACGGTGAGCGAGGCGGCGGCGATCACCGGGGCGAGCGAGTTGGAGAACAGGTAGGGGCGGGAGCGCTGGCGCAGCAGGGCGACGATCTCGCGGCGGGCGGCGACGTAGCCGCCGGACGCGCCGCCGAGGGCCTTGCCGAGGGTGCCGGTGATGATGTCGACTCGGTCCGTGACGCCGTGCAGTTCGGGGGTGCCGCGGCCGGTGGGGCCGACGAAGCCGACGGCGTGCGAGTCGTCGACCATGACCATGGCGTCGTAGCGGTCGGCGAGGTCGCAGATCTCGCGCAGCGGGGCGATGTAGCCGTCCATGGAGAACACGCCGTCGGTGACGATCAGGCGGCGGCGGGCGTCCTGGGTGTCCTGGAGCTGCTTCTCCAGGTCGGCGAGGTCGCGGTTGGCGTAGCGGTGGCGGCGGGCCTTGGAGAGGCGGATGCCGTCGATGATGGAGGCGTGGTTGAGGGCGTCGGAGATGACGGCGTCGCGGTCGTCGAGCAGGGTCTCGAAGACGCCGCCGTTGGCGTCGAAGCAGGAGGAGTACAGGATGGTGTCCTCCTGGCCGAGGAACTGGGAGAGCCGCTGCTCCAGTTCCTTGTGGACGTCCTGGGTGCCGCAGATGAAGCGGACGGACGCCATGCCGTAGCCCCAGCGGTCGAGGGCGTCCTTGGCGGCGGCGACCACGGCGGGGTGGTCGGCGAGGCCGAGGTAGTTGTTGGCGCAGAAGTTGAGCACCTGGCCGCCGTTGCCGGAGGTGACGGTGATCTCGGCGGACTGCGGGGTGCCGATGACGCGCTCCGGCTTGAACAGGCCGGCTTCGCGGATCTCGGTGAGGGTGGCGGCGAGGTCGTCGCGGACGTTCTCGAACACGGGGTGTCGCTCCTAACGGGGGATCAGCGGGCTTACCGGGTCAGCGGGCTTGCCGTCATAGCGCTCACAGCGTCGTCCAGTCGAGGATGACCTTGCCGCAGTTGCCGCCGGCGGCCTCGTCGAAGGCGGCCTCGTAGTCCTGGGCGGCGTGCCGGCCGGTGATCACCGGGGTGAGGTCGAGTCCGCCCTCCAGCAGCACGGACATCGCGTACCAGGTCTCGAACATCTCGCGGCCGTAGATGCCCTTGATGGTGAGCATCGAGGTGACGACCCGGGCCCAGTCGATCGGGAAGTCGTCGGCGGGCAGGCCGAGCACGGCGATCTTCCCGCCGTGCGTCATGTTGGCGATCATCGACTGCATGGCCTCGGGGCGGCCGGACATCTCCAGGCCGACGTCGAAGCCCTCGCGCAGGCCGAGCTGGTGCTGGCCGTCCTCGATGGTGTGCTGCGAGACGTCGAGGGCGAGGGTGACGCCGAGCTTGCGGGCGAGGTCGAGGCGGTACGGGGAGACGTCGGTGATCATGACGTTGCGGGCGCCGGCGTGCTTGGCGACGGCGGCGGCCATGATGCCGATCGGTCCGGCGCCGGTGACCAGGACGTCCTCGCCGACCAGCGGGAAGGACAGCGCGGTGTGCACGGCGTTGCCGAACGGGTCGAAGATCGCGGCGACGTCGAGGTCGACGGGGACGCGGTGCACCCAGACGTTGGAGGCGGGCAGCGCGACGTACTCGGCGAACGCGCCGTCCCGGTTGACGCCCAGGCCGATGGTGTTGCGGCACAGGTGGCGGCGGCCGGCCAGGCAGTTGCGGCACTTGCCGCAGACCAGGTGGCCCTCGCCGCTGACCAGGTCACCGACGGTGACGTCGGTGACGGCGGCGCCGACCGCGGCGACCTCGCCGACGAACTCGTGGCCGATGGTCATCGGGGTCTTGATGGTCTGCTGGGCCCAGTTGTCCCACGTGCGGATGTGCAGGTCGGTGCCGCAGATGCCGGTGCGCAGGACCTTGATCAGGACGTCGCCGGGGCCGATCTCCGGTTCCGGGACGTCGGTCATCCAGAGTCCGGGTTCGGCGTTCAGCTTGACGAGTGCCTTCACGGCGAGCGCTCCTGACGCGGGGTTCGGCGGGCCTGCGGGTCGGCAGGCCGCGGGGCGGGCGCTGCGGGGGTCGCAGGCCCGGTGGGGCGGCCCGGCGTGCGGCGGTCACCGGCCGGGCAGGGTGAAATCTGCCTGGTCACGGCGGGTTCGGTCCATCGAGGAATTCTTAACGGGTGCCACAGCTGGGCTGAACGATCGTGCCCGAGCTGGGCCTCGGGGCCGGTTCCGGCGTGCCGCAAGACACCCGGACGGAGCAGTGCCGCGGCGGCTCCCGGAGGGTGCGCGGCGGGTCCTGACGGAGGGTCAGCGAACCGTCCGCACCTTGACCTAGCCTTGACATAACCAATTGGTCCAGTCCATTTTGTTGTGCGCGCTCCCAACGCACCTCCGCCCCCATCCCCCACTGGAGGTACCCGTGCACGCCCCCAACCGCCGCGCCACCGCGATCGGTGCCGCCGCGCTGCTGCTGGCGACGGCCGCGGTCGCGGCCGTCCCGAGCAGCGCCAGCGCCGCGAACATCCTGACCAACCCCGGTTTCGAGACCGGTTCCCTGAGCGGCTGGACCTGCTCCGGCGGCCTCGGCTCGGTCGTCTCGACGCCAGTCCACGGCGGCAGCAAGGCGCTGGCCGGCGCGGTCAGCGCCTCGGACAACGCCAAGTGCGTCCAGACCGTCGCGGTGCAGCCCAACACCACCTACTCGCTGTCGAGCTGGGTCCGCGGCAACTACGTGTACCTCGGCGTCACCGGCGGCACCTCGACCTGGACGCCGTCCGCCGCCGACTGGAAGCAGCTGACGGTGAGCTTCACCACCGGCGCTGCGCAGACCACCGCCGAGGTGTACCTGAACGGCTGGTTCGGCCAGGGCACGTACTACGCGGACGACATCAGCCTGGACGGCCCCGGCGGCGGCACGCCGGACACCCAGGCGCCGACCGTCCCCGGCAACCTGACGGCCACCTCGACCGCGGCCACCCAGGTCTCGCTCTCCTGGGGCGCCTCGACCGACAACGTCGCCGTCACCGGCTACGACGTCTACCGCAACGGGACGCTGGTCACCACGGTCACCGGCACCAGCGCGACCGTCACCGGCCTGACCGCCTCCACCTCGTACACCTTCACCGTGAAGGCGCACGACGCGGCGGGCAACGCCTCCGCCGCCTCCAACTCGCTCGCGGTGACCACGCCCGCCGGCGGCGACCAGCAGGCGCCGACCGCGCCGAGCGCGCTGACCGCCACCGCGACCGCAGCCACCCAGGTCTCGCTGTCCTGGGGCGCCTCGACCGACAACGTCGGCGTCACCGCGTACGACGTCTACCGCAACGGCACCCTGGCGACCAGCGTCACCGGCACCACGGCGACCGTCACCGGCCTGACCGCCTCCACCTCGTACACCTTCACCGTGAAGGCCCGGGACGCGGCGGGCAACGCCTCCGCCGCCTCCAACTCGCTCTCGGTGACCACGCCTTCGAGCGGCGGCGGCACGCCCGGCACCTTCAAGCAGGCCGCGCCGTACCTGTACAACGGCTGGGGCAACCCGCCGGCCGCGGCCACCGTGATGAACGCGACCGGCATCAAGTGGTTCACCCTCGCCTTCGTGCTGGCGCAGAACGGCTGCAACCCGACCTGGGACAGCCAGCGCCCGCTACTCAACGGCGTGGACCAGCAGACCATCAACGCGGTGCGCGCCGCGGGCGGCGACGTCGTCCCGTCCTTCGGCGGCTGGTCGGGCAACAAGCTCGGCCCGAACTGCGCCGACGCGACCGCGCTGGCCGGTGCCTACCAGAAGGTGATCGACGCCTACAACCTGAAGGCGATCGACATCGACATCGAGAACACCGACGAGTTCGAGAACTACACCGTCCAGGACCGCATCCTGAACGCGCTGAAGATCGTCAAGCAGAAGAATCCGGGCATCAAGACGATCGTCACCTTCGGCACCGCCACCAGCGGCCCGACCGCCCCGGGCAACCGGCTGATCGAGCAGTCCAAGGCGCTCGGCGCGGACATCGACGTCTTCACCATCATGCCGTTCGACTTCGGCAACGCGTCGACCGACATGTACGCCGCCACCGTCAGCGCGGCGACCGGCCTGAAGAACAAGCTCAAGTCGGTCTACGGCTGGGACGACGCCACCGCGTACTCGCACCTGGGCATCTCCGGCATGAACGGTCTCAGCGACAACAACGAGACCACCACGATTGCCAACTGGACCGCGATCCGCGACTGGGCCAACACCAACCACATCGCCCGCCTGGCGTTCTGGTCGGTCAACCGCGACCGCGGCTGCGCGGGCGGCGGCCTGCAAGAGACCTGCTCCGGCATCGCCCAGTCCGACTGGCAGTTCACCTCCATCACGGCCGGCTTCACCGGCTGACGCGCCACCTCTTCCCCGACGGCCCCGGTCTCACCCCACGGAGACCGGGGCCGTCCCCGTTCCCGCCCCCCGGGCCCGGCTCAGAGACCGGCTCGGGGCCCGGCTCAGGCGAACGCCTGCTGGTAGTCGGGGAGTTCGACGTCGGACGCCTTGGCGGCCTGGGACTCCATCAGGCGGCGCAGCGGCCAGCGGGTCATCCAGCGCATGGAGGCGGCGCGCAGGGCGATCATCGGGGCGCTGCCGGGGGCGTAGCCGCGCATGCCGCCGGGCGGGAGTCGTCGGGCCTGGGCGGCGTAGGGGTGCATGCGGTGCTGGTAGGCGGCGTAGGCGGTGGTGAAGTCGCCTCGGGCGGTGGCGAGTTCGCCGGCCAGTAGGTGGGCGCCGACCAGGGCGAGGCTGGTGCCGAGGCCGGTGAGCGGACTGGGGCAGCAGGCGGCGTCGCCGACCAGGGCGACCCGGCCACGGGCGTAGCCGTCGAGGCGGACCTGGCCGAGGTGTTCGAAGAAGAAGTCGTCGGCGTCGGCCATCGCGGCGAGCAGCCGGTCGGTCTCCCAGCCGGCCCCGGTGAACTTCTCGGTGAGCAGGCGCTGTTGGGCGGTGCGGTCGCGGCGGTCGAGGGCGACGGGGGCGGAGCGGAAGCTGAGTCCGACCTTGGTCTCGCCGGGCAGACGGCCGGGGCGGGCCATCGCGACCAGGCCGCCGGGGGCGTTGTACATCAGGAACCAGCCGTCGAGGTCGAGGTCGAGGCGGGCGGTGAACCAGGCGGTGTAGCCGCCGAGCGGGACGAAGTGCTCGCGCTCCGGGCCGAAGGCCAGTCGGCGGGTGACGGAGTGCAGGCCGTCGGCGCCGACCACCAGGTCGAAGCGGCGGGGCGGGGCGTTCTCGAAGGTGGCGTGCACGCCGTCGGCGTCCTGGTGCAGGGCGGTGAGGGTGTCGTCGAAGAGGTGCTCGACGTCGTCGGCGACGGCTCCGTGCAGCAGGTCGGCGAGGTCGCCGCGGAGGATCTCCAGGTCGGAGACGATGCCCTCGCCGCCGAAGAGTTCGGTGGGAAGCCGGGCGGTGTGCCGGCCCCGGCGGTCGACCAGGGCGATGCCGCGCTGGTCGACGGCGAGCTCGCGGGCGCGCTCCAGCAGGCCCATCCGCTCGACGACGGTGCGTCCGGCGCCGCGCAGGTCGACGGTCTGGCCGCCGGACCGGGAGGTGGGGGCGCGCTCCACCACCACCGGGCGGAAGCCCGCCCTGCGTAGCCAGTACGCCAGGGCGGAACCGGCGATGCCACCGCCCGAGACGAGGATGTCGGGGTTCGTCGTCATGTTCTCCATGACACCGAACGTACGCCGTACGCAGTGCACTGGGCAAGGCGAAGATGAAGGGATTCGGGATTGCTGCCCTAGTGCACCAGGGCGCTCGGGCGAGGGTCGGCGGCTGGTGCCGCGAGCGCCGCGGCAGCTAGCATGGCGGGCACTGGTGCACTAGTGCGGAGGTGGGCGGGTGGACCGCTACGAGCAGATCGCGGCCGAACTGCGGGAGCGGATCGAACGCGGCGAGCTGCGCCCGGGCGACCGGGTGCCGTCCACCCGGGAGATCACCCGCCGCTGGAACGTGGCGATGGCGACGGCCAGCAGGGTGCTGGCGGAGCTGCGCGGCCGGGGCCTGGTGCGGGCCGTCCCGGGCGTCGGCACGGTGGTCGCCGGACGCCCGGAGCCGGCACCGGCCGCCG
>NZ_JBSGET010000155.1:0-20132 GCF_053603035.1 Kitasatospora sp. NPDC004272
GCCCGGGGGCGCGGTGCCCCCGGGCGGCCCGGTGCGGGTCACCTCGCTCATCCGGGCAGGCCGTCGCTGCCGCTGGTGCCGCTGGTGCCGGTGCCGTGGCCGCGCTCCTCGGCGATCTTGGCCTGGGCGGCGACCGTGCGGTCCACCAGCAGGTCGCTGCTCTGCATCTCGACGCCCAGGACCGAGGCGACGGTGGCCACCAGCGACATGCCGGTGATCGAGTCGACGCCGAGGTCGAAGAGGTCGGCGTCGACGTCGATGCTGGTGAACCCGAAGACGTGGGCCCAGCAGCGGGCGATCGTCAGCTCGGTGTCGGTGTACCGGCCGTCGGGGCGGCCGGTCAGCTCGACGGGCAGTTCCTCGATCTCCTTGCGGACCTGCCCGGCGGTCCGCTCGCGGTGCGCGGCGCGGCGGCGCGACGCCTCCGCCAGCTTGCCGGCGATCGACGGTTCGAGGGCGATGTGGTAGCCGGGGAGGGCGTCCGCGTAGTCGCCCTCGTAGTGCAGTTCGCCGCCGAACACCCGGGCCCGGTCCGAACGCAGGCCGGTGTCCGCGATCGAGAGGCCGAGGGCGGTGGGCAGCGCCTTGAAGGTGGTGTCGACGTTGGCGTGGCTGCGGACGGCCATGCCGGTCTCCTTCCACGACACCCAGTCGAAGGTGATGACGTGGCAGTCGGGGTCGGTCTCCGACTCCGCCAGGGTGTCCAGGAACTGGTTGGCGGAGGCGTAGTCCGCCTGCCCGATGGCGGGGAACACGGCCGCGACGGAGGAGAAGTGGACGACGAAGTCCGGCCGGTCCCCGCGGGTCAGCAGGTCGAGGACGAACGCGCCGTGGACCTTGGGCCGCACCACCGACTCGAAGTCCGCCAGCGAGCGCTGGGTGATCACCTCCCCGCCGGGTATGCCCGCCGCGTGCACGATGCCGTCGATCCGGCCGAAGCGCTCCCGGACGGTGGCCACGGCCGCCGCCAGCGCCGCGGGGTCGCCCGCGTCGGCGGCCAGCACCAGCACCTCCGCCCCCAGGTCGCGCAGCTCCCGCAGCGCGGCCCGCAGCCGGGCCCCGGGCGAGTCGCCGTCGCCGGCCGGCTCCCCGTCCGCTTCGGCGCCGGCGGCACCGGAGCGGCTGAGCATCACGAGGTTGATGCCGGGCCGGGCGGCCGCGAACTCGCGGCACAGGGCCAGGCCCAGGCCGGCGGTGCCGCCGGTGACCAGGTAGGTGCCGTCGGGCTTGAGGTACTCGCCGCGGTCGGCGATCTCGGCGTCCGGCAGTTCGGCGAACGTCTCGTGCAGGCGGGCGCCCCCGCGCAGCGCGACGACGGCGGCCTCCGCGCCCAGGACCTCGTCGAGGACCGTGCGGGCGGGCGTGGCGCCGTCGGTGTCGACGACGGAGACGGTGAGGTAGGGGTACTCGCGGCTCACGCTCTTGGCCATGCCGGTCAGCGTGGAGTTCTCCACGACGACGCCGGGCTCGGCGCGCCGGGAGGCCAGCGCGGTGCGGGTGAGGACGGCCAGGTGGAGCTGGGCGCCCTCGCTGATCAGGGCCTTGGAGAGGCGGAAGAGGCCGTAGAGGTTCTTCTCCAGCCGGGCGTCGAGGGTGGCGACGTCCTGCGCCCGGTCGGCCTCGAAGCCGAGGGCGTGGACGAGGTGGGTGACGCCCTCGTCGACCGCGCGCAGGGCCAGGTCCTCGTAGAAGGCGTCGGCGTCCGGGCCGGTCAGGGCGTCGGGCAGGCGCACGAACTGCTCGTCCGTCAGCCCGGCCTCGCGCAGCAGCCCTTCGGCGCCGGTGGAGCCGTCGACCAGGGCGAGCACCCGCGCCCCGGGCTCGGCGGCGGGGGCCGGGCCGGCCGCGGGCCGGAAGACCACCTGGTGGGTGGCGGGCCCGGCGGACGCGGGCGCGCCGAGCGCGAGGGCCTCCCGCCAGTCGGCGGGGAAGTCGATCCAGGCGCGGCGCTCGTCGAACTGGTAGGGCGGGAGGTCGACCGGGCGCACGGCCGGACCGGCGTCCGGTGCCAGCTCGGCCCCGGCGACCCAGGCGGCGGCCCGGGCGTCGGCGTCCGGATCGGCCGCCCCGGCCGGGTCGGGCGCCCAGAACGCCCAGTCCGGGTGGCTGGAGCGGAACGGCGCGGCGTCCACCAGCCGGTTCGCGGCCAGCGCCGCCAACCGGGAGCGCAGCTCGTCGAGGTCGGCGACGACCAGGGCGAGCCGGTGGCGGTGCCCGGCCCGGGAGCGGCGGACGGTGGCGCACAGCTCCGCGAGGCCCACCCCGTCGAACAGGCCGCGCTCGAACCAGTCCGCGTAGGCGCGCAGCAGCAGCCGCAGCGACTCCTCGCTGTGCGCGCTGAGCGTGAACAACTGCGGCGCGGACCCGCCGGCGGCGGGCGCCGGGGCCGGCGCGGCGTACTCCTCCAGCACCACGTGGCAGTTGGTGCCGCCGAGCCCGAACGCGCTGACGCCGCACCGCAGCGGGCCGTGCTCGCTGCGCCACGGCTCGGCGGCGGTGGGCACCCGCACCGGCGAGTCGTCGAAGTCGATCCGGGTGTTGGGCCGCTCGAAGCCCGCCAGCGGCGGCAGTTCGCGGTTGCGCAGGACCAGCGCCGCCTTGATCAGGCCCATCACGCCGGAGCCCTCGAAGAGGTGCCCGATGTTGGCCTTGACCGTGCCCACCGCGCAGAACCGGCGGTCCCCGGTGTGCGGGGCGAACGCCCGCCGCAGGCCCTCGATCTCGATCGGGTCCCCCAACGTCGTTGCGGTGCCGTGCAGTTCGACGTAGCCGATGCTGCGCGGGTCGACCCCGGCGTTCGCCCAGGCGGTGTTCAGCAGGTCCGCCTGCGAGGCGGAGTCGGGCGTGGTGACCCCGCCGGCGACGCCGTCGTGGTTGACGGCGCTGCCCTTGATGACGGCGTACACCCGGTCGCCGTCGGCGAGGGCCCGGTCCAGGCGCTTGAGGACGACGGCGCCCGAGCCCTCGCCGTAGCCCGTCCCGTCGGCGCGCTCGTCCAGGGTGCGGGTGCGGCCGTCGGACGACTCGATGCCGATCCGGGTGTCCGGGTGGTCGATCGGCGCGCTGACGATCCGCGCCCCGGCGACCACCGCGGTGTCGCAGTCGCCCAGCAGCAGCGCGTTCTTGGCCTGGTGGACGGCCACCAGCGAGGCGGAGCAGGCGCTGTCCACCACCATGCTCGGGCCGCGCAGGTCCAGCAGGTGCGAGAGCCGGTTGGCCATCATGGTGGGCACGTTCCCGGTGAGCGCCGGCTGGATCAGCGACCGGTCGATCTTCGACAGGTACTCCAGGTACGCCGAGCCCGGGTTGACCGCGAAGCCGACGAAGACGCCGGTGCGGCTGCCGCGCAGCCGGGACGCCTGGTAGCCCGCGTCCTCCAGCGCCAGGTACATGGCGCGCACGGCGTGCCGCAGGTGCGGTTCGGTGGTCGCCGCCTGCTTCGGCGTCATCCCGAAGAACTCGGCGTCGAAGTGCTCCGGGTGCTCCAGGTAGGCGCCGTCGCGGTAGGCGATGGTGGCGTCCGCTGGGGAGCGCACGGTGGTGTCCATGACGTAGCGCAGGTAGTCCTCGATGCTCCGGGCCCGGTGCTCGGGGAAGCGGCCGGTGAGGTTCCTCCCCCCGGCGACGAGGTCCCAGAATCCGGGGACGTCCCGGACCCCGGGTACTTCCACCGACATGCCGACGATTGCGATGTCCGAGCTCAAGGTCTTCTCCTTCGGGGGCGGGCAGGCGGACGCGGCGCGGCGCGGCGCCGTCAGGCGATGGCGGGCAGCAGGGAGGTCAGCGTGGTGCCGTTGGCCTCGTCGAACCGGGTGACCCCGACGGCCCGCAGCGCGCGCACGGTGCGCACCCACTCCACGGGGGCGGTGATCTGCGCGGCCAGCAGCGCGGCGGCGCGGGCCGGGTCGAAGGGCGCCGCCGTGACGCCGGAGAACACCGGCACGGCCGGGGCCCGGAACTCCGCGCCCGCCAGGGCCGCCGTGAACGCCCGGGCCGCGGGCGCCATCAGCGGGGTGTGGAAGGGCCCGCTGACCGGCAGCGGGACCACCGCCCGGGCGCCCGCCCCCCGCAGCGCGGTGGCGGCCCCGGTCAGCTCCTCCCGGTCGCCGGCGACGACGGTCTGCCGGTCGGAGTTCCGGTTGGCCACGTAGACGTTGCGCACCCGCGCCCGGCGCAGCACCGCCGCCACCTCGTCGGCGCCGATCCCGGCCACGGCCGCCATCGCCCCGCCGTGCACCGCGGCCATCGCCTCCGCCCGCGCCCGCACCAGGCGCAGGGCGTCCAGCAGGTCGAGGCAGCCGGCCGCGACCAGGGCGTTGTACTCGCCCAGGCTGTGGCCCGCGTAGTAGGCGACGGGCTCGGCCCCGTCGCCCTCCTGCGCCCGGCGCCGCCGGGCGTCGAGGGCGTTGACGAGGAACACGGCGGGCTGCGCGTAGCGGGTGTCGCCCAGCCGTCCCTCCGGGTCGTGCAGGCACAGCTCCCGGACCGAGTAGCCGAGCACCGCGTCGGCCGCCTCGACCTCCTCCGGGAACAGGTCGAACAGTTCGGCGCCCATGCCGCGGCGTTGGACGCCCTGGCCGGGGAAAACGAGGCAGCGCACGGCGCGCCCTCCCTGAGTGTCGTGGTGTGAAGGTTCCGCGCCGCGCGGCGGCGCCCGCCCGCGGGCGGTCAGAGCGAGGTGAAGCGCGCGGCCGAGCCGCTCTCGCGCAGCCGCGCGCGGGTCAGCGCGGCCGCGGAAGCGCCGGGGCCGAGGTCCAGGACCAGCTCCGGGTCCAGTTCCGCCATCGCGGCGTCGACGACCGCCGGCCAGTCGAAGGGGCGGCACATCTGCTGCTCGGCCACCTCGTACAGCACGTGGGGCGAGGACCGCAGGTCGGCGGGCGTGCCGGTGCCGTAGACCGGCACGGTCAGCTCGTCGCCCTTGACGGGCTGCCAGTGGCGGTCGACGTCGCGGCCGATCAGCGGCATGGCGGGGGCCAGCACCGGGCTGTGGAAGGGCGCGGTGGCGCCCAGGTAGCTCCAGCGGGTGCCGGGCCGTTCGAACAGCCCGTCCTCGGCGAGCCGCAGCCGCATCAGCGCCTCGGTGCCGCCGGTGAGGACGTGGAAGGTGGGCGAGTTGACCAGGCCGATCCCGGCCCTCCCGCCCGGGCCGTCGCCGCTGCGCGAGATCGCCTCGTCGAGCGCCTCGCGCCGCGGGCCCACGACGGCGGCCATCGCCCCCG
This sequence comes from Kitasatospora sp. NPDC004272, assembly GCF_053603035.1. Taxonomy (NCBI): domain Bacteria; kingdom Bacillati; phylum Actinomycetota; class Actinomycetes; order Kitasatosporales; family Streptomycetaceae; genus Kitasatospora; species Kitasatospora sp. NPDC004272. Next base: position 5,223 of record NZ_JBSGET010000155.1, read on the forward strand.
GCACGCCGGCCGCCGGCCCCAACGCGGCGTGCCGGCGCAGCAGTTCCGGATCCGGCTGCCGGGCCGCCGGAGCGACCTGGTGGCAGCGCAGCAGCGCCACGGTGACCTGGGCGACCGAGCGGCCCGCGGCCGCCGCGTACTCCCGGCGCCCTTCGACGGGCAGGGCCGCGAACACCGCCGCGTAGCTGCCCAGGCTGTGTCCGACCGCACCCACCGGTCGCAGTCCCCCCGCCCGGGCCAGCGGATTGCCGGGGCCGGGCTGGAGGACGCACAACTGGTAGAGGTGCAGCAGCACGCCCTCGGCCACCGAGCCGCCCGCGGCGGGCACCGGACGCTCGCCGGGGTCGGCCAGCCAGTCGCGCACCGGCAGCCCGCCGGGCAGGAAACGGGCGCACTCCTCGCGCCCCACGATCTCCAGCGCCGCCTCGACGCCGGCGAGGGCCGCGGCGAAGAAACGGGAATTGTGCTGCTGCCGGAACAGTTCGCGGAGCCTGCCCGTCAGCGGACCTCCGGGATCACCCAGCCCGCCGAAATGAAGTAACACCCGCACAGGTACGTCCTCACCGGTAGTAGGAGCGCGCCGCCCGGAGCGGCGCCCGCACCGCGGCCCGCCGGACGGCTGCGAATCCTGCCCGCGGCTGGTGGAAGTCCTGACCGGCCACTCGGGCAAGCAATATGCAACCGCCCGTGATTGCCGGTCAAAGCCCGATGAAACTTACATTCGGGCCCGTCCCGCCGGGCCGAGCGGTGTGCCCCCGGACGACTCGGGGCTCCTTGACGGTGTCCGCCCCTGAGGCCAAGATTCCCCACAGCCGCCTGTCTTCGTCCGCCATTGCCGTCGGGCGCTGAAACGGAGGACCGCCCCTGACCTGCACGTGTGAGGGAAGGAAAAACGGTGGCGCTCACCGACCGCGCGATCCGGATCCCGGACGCCGAACGGATCCGCAACCAGGATCCGAACAACCACCTGCATTGCCGGAAATCGCAACTCCTGGCCCACGTCGCGGCCAGGACCCCGTGGTCCGACCTCCTGATGTACCGGGCGCTGGGCTCGACCGCGGCCGTTTACCGCCACTGCCACCTGCGCGGAAAGGACCGCTGGGCGTTCGAGGCGCCCTATGTCACCGACGGCGATCTGCGCCTGCTCGGGTTCGAACTGCTCTCCGCCGGCACGGTGGACATCGACCGCTTCGAATCCGACCTGCCCGGGATCCTCGCCTCGGGACAACCGGTGTTCTTCTACGCGCCCCGGCACCATTTCCCGCACTGGGTGGAGTTCATGCAGCGGGTCGGCACCGTCCCCGAGGAGCGCCGGCTGCTGCACTCCTTCCTGGTGTGCGGGGCGGACGACACCGGGGTGGTGGTGCTCGACAACACCGCCGACGACCACGAGTACTTCCCGCTCGCGGTGGGCTGGGACGTGCTGCGCGAGGGGTACGCCCGGGAGCCGGAGCGCTGGTTCGTCGACTGCTCCACCGTGGTGCCCGGGACCGGGCCCGACCTGGACGGGTTCGAGTCCGCGTACCGCGCCTTCCTGGCCCGGTTCCGCGACGGCTTCCAGATCTACGACCTGATCGGCGAGAACCTGGCCGCCGAACGCGGCTCGGTCGACGCCGTGTACCGGGCGCCCGGCGTCAACAGCATCGCCCTGCTGGCCGGTTCGCGCACCCTGTTCCGCCGGTTCCTGGAGCTCACCCGGCACGGCGAACCGGTCCGGGCCGCGTACGCGGACGTCGCGCGGCTGGCCACCGCGCTCTCGGAGCAGATCAACGCCTTCCACGCCGGGACGCCCACGCTGTCCGCGGACCGGATCCGCGCCGCCCTGGCCGAGTTGAGGACGCGCGAGCAGCGCGCGGCGGCGCTGCTCACCGACGAGGCGGCCCGGCTGCCGCGCATCCTGCCCACCGACCCCGACGGCCGCTGACCCCCGCCCGCGGGCGCGGGCCGACCGCCGTTCCCCGGCCGGACCGCGGTCCGACCGGCCGGGCCCGACCGGGCCCGGCACCCGCTACCCCGTGGAGGAGTCCGTGCCCTTACTCGCCGATGCCGTCGCCGACCGGCCCACCCTCGCCGACGTGGCCCTGCGCGCCGGAGTGTCGACCGCCACCGTGTCCCGGGTCCTCACCGGCTCGGCCCGGGTGAGCGAAGGCACCAACCGCCTGGTCCAGCAGGCCATCTCGGAACTCGGGTACGTGCGCCGCCGAGCGCCCTGGACGCACCGGCCGACCGGCGGATCGGTCGCCGCGATCGTCACCGAGTCCAGCGAGCGGTTCTTCTCCGACCCGTTCTTCGCCCGCCTGCTGCACGGCGCCTCGCGGGCCCTCGTCCCGGTCGGCTACCAACTGGCGTTCGTCGCGGTGCGCGACCGCAGCGAGTACGCGGCGGCGGCCCGCTTCGTGCGCCGCGGGGTCGACGGGGTGCTGCTGGTCTCCTCGCACGGCCCGGACCCGCTGATGCCGCTGCTGGACACGGCGGGCGTGCCCACCGTGCTGTGCGGCCGCCCGCTGGCCGAACACGGCGCGCCGTACGTGGACACCGACAACTACGGCGGCGCGCAGGCCGCCGTGCACCACCTGCTCGCGGCGGGCCGCCAGCGCCTCGGCACCATCGCGGGGCCGAGCGACATGGCCGCGAGCCAGGACCGGCTCAGGGGTTTCACCGAGACCCTGGCGGCCACCGGCCTGGAGCCCGTCGCCGAACTCGGGGACTTCTCCCTCGAATCCGGCGAACGCGCCATGACCAGGCTGCTCCGGCGCCGGCCCGACCTCGACGCGGTCTTCGTCGCCTCCGACCTGATGGCGGCCGGGGCCCTGCGCGCGCTGCGCCGGGCCGGGCGCCGGGTGCCCGACGACGTCGCGGTCATCGGCTTCGACGACGACCCGGTGGCCCAGCACACCCACCCCCCGCTCAGCACGGTCCGCCAGCCCGTGGAGGAGCAGGGGGCGACGATGGCCCGCCACGTGCTCGCGCTGATCGGGAACGGCACGGAACCGGGCCGGAGCACCCTGCTGCCCACCACCCTGGTCCGCCGCGAGTCGGCCTGAGCCGGCCCGGGCCGGCGGGCCGCCGCCGGTCAGCCGGCCGGGACGAGGGTGTTCTCGTTGGTGCGGCCGAGGGCGAAGTCGTCGATGTTGCGGGCGGTGGCGTCGATGATCTGGCCCACGGCGGTGCGGGTGAAGTACGCCTGGTGGGAGGTGACCAGGACCTGGGGGAAGCTGATCAGGCGGGCGAGGACGTCGTCGGTGATGCCCTGGGCGGATCGGTCGGTGAAGAAGACGTCGGCCTCCTCCTCGTAGACGTCCAGGCCGACGCCGGCCAGCCGCCCGGCCCGCAGGGTCTCGACCAGGGCGCTGGCGTCGATCAGGCCGCCGCGGGAGGAGTTGACCAGGATCGCGTCGTCCTTCATCAGGGCGAGCGCGGCGCGGTCGATGACGTGGTGGGTGGAGTCGAGCAGCGGGACGTGCAGGGAGACCAGGTCGCTGTCGGCGAGCAGTTCGTCCTTGCCGACGTAGCGCATGCCGAGCGCCTCGCACTCGGGATTGGGGGCGACGTCCCAGCCGAGCAGGGTGGTGCCGAAGCCGGCGGCGATCCGGGCGAAGCACTCGCCGATCTTGCCGGTGCCGAGGACGCCGACGGTCAGGCCGTGGATGTCGCGGCCCATCAGGCCGTCGAGGCGGAAGTCGAACTCGCGGGAGCGGTTGACCGAGCGGATCAGCCGGCGGTTGACGGCGAGGGCCAGCGTCCAGGCGTGTTCGGCGACGGAGTAGGGCGAGTAGTAGGAGACCCGGGCCACGGTCAGGCCGAGCTTCGCGGCGGCGTTCAGGTCGATGTTGTTGAAGCCGGTGGAGCGCTGGGCGATCAGCTGGGTGCCGCCCTCGGCGAGCAGGGTGAGGACTTCCGAGTCCAGGGCGTCGTTGACGCTGCTGGAGACGACCGGGAAGCCGGCGGCGAGCGGGGCGGTGTCGGCGGTGAGGAAGACGTCCAGCATGCGCAGCTGGTGCCGCTCCATGGCGGCGTCGAGCAGCGGGCGCTCGTCGGACTGGACGCCGTACGCGAGGATCTCCATGCGGCGAGGCTATCGCCGGGCGCCGGTCGGCGGGGGCATGACGCGCCCCCCGGGCGTGGTCCGGTCGCCACGGGGGGACGACCCGGTCTTCGGTGCCTCGGGGGGCGGGGAGGTGCGCGGGGCGACCGGCCGTCAGATGACGGTCTCGGCCTCCCGGTAGCGCTCCGCCGGAACGGTCTTCAGCTCGGCCACGGCCTCGCCCAGCGGGACCAGCTTGATCTCGGTGCCCTGCAGGGCCGTGATGTGGCCGAAGGCGCCCTTGTGGGCGGCCTCCACCGCGTGCCAGCCGAAGCGGGTGGCCAGGACGCGGTCGTAGGCGGTCGGGGTGCCGCCGCGCTGGGTGTGGCCGAGGATGACCGGGCGGGCCTCCTTGCCGAGGCGGTGCTCCAGCTCGCGGGAGAGCTGGGTGGCGATGCCGGTGAACCGCTCGTGGCCGTACATGTCCTTGGTGCCCTCCTCCCACGGCATGGTGCCGGGCTCGGGCTTCGCGCCCTCGGCGCAGACCACGATCGCGAACTTCTTCTGCCGGTCGAAGCGCTCGCGCACGACCTCGGTCAGCTTGTCGATGTGGAACGGGCGCTCCGGCACGATGATGGCGTGCGCACCGGCCGCCATGCCCGCGTTCAGCGCGATCCAGCCGGTGTGCCGGCCCATCACCTCGACGACCATGACCCGCTGGTGCGACTCGGCGGTCGTCTTCAGCCGGTCCAGCGCCTCGGTGGCCACCGAGACGGCGGTGTCGAAGCCGAAGGTGACGTCGGTGCAGGCGATGTCGTTGTCGATGGTCTTCGGCACGCCGACGACCGGCAGGCCCGCGTCGCTCATCAGCTTCGCGGCCTTCAGGGTGCCCTCGCCGCCGATCGGGATCACCGCGTCGATGCCCAGGTCCGCACAGTGCTGCTTGGCGCGCTCCACGCCGTCCCGCAGGTGGCTGGGCTGCACCCGGGAGGAACCCAGGATCGTGCCGCCCTGGGCGAGGATCCCGCTCACCGAGTCGAGCGTCAGCGGACGGTGCACGCCCTCCAGAAGACCGCGCCAGCCGTCCTCGAAGCCGATGATCTCGTCGCCGTGGTCGACCACCCCCCGGTGGACCACGGAACGGATGACGGCGTTCAGGCCGGGGCAGTCACCGCCGCTGGTCAGGACACCAATACGCATTGCTTTGCCAACTCCCGAGCAGGATCGGACGGCCGGACTGGTGGGTGGGAATCGGACGAAACGCCCGAAACTGACCTGCTGCACAGCATACGGTTCCTGCGTCCGGCCGAGCCGAAACCGACGCGGGAGCGGCTTCCTCGACGCACCACGCGTAACTGCGACCCGACCGCCGAGGAGGGTGTTGCGCCCGGGCTCTCCTATTCTCCTATGAACTCGCCCCGCGACGGGAAGGCTGACCACATGGCGGTCAGCCGTCCACCGTCGTGACCTCGGATGACGTGCGGATGAACGCGCGCCGAGGCGGTGCGGGCCGCTACGCGGGACGGGCCGCGGCGATCCGCTCCGCCCGCAGCGCGTCGTACCAGGTGGTGTCGGCCGGCGGCAGCGCGTTCACGTCCAGCGCCAGCTTGATCAGCAGGTCGGCGACGGCGGGGTTGCGGGCCATCACCGGGCCGTGCAGGTAGGTGCCGAACACGGTCTCGCGCCAGGCGCCCTCGGTGCCGTCGCCGGTGCCGTTGCCCCGGCCGACCTGCACGGTGGCGAACGGGCTGACGCCCTCGCCGAGGTGGGTGACGCCCTGGTGGTTCTCGAAGCCGGTCAGCTGCGGCAGGTTCAGCTGCGGGTTCACGTCCGCCAGCACGTCGCCGACGCAGCGCGCGCCCTCGCCGCGAACGGTCCACACGTCCAGCAGCCCCAGGCCCGGCTCGCGCTCGCCCAGGTCGTTGATGAACTCGTGGCCGAGGATCTGGAAGCCCGCGCAGACCGAGAAGATGATCGCGCCGTTCTCGGCCGCCCGGACCAGCCCGCCGTCGTTGCGCAGCCGCTCCGCCGCGAGGCGCTGCGGACGGTCCTCGCCGCCGCCGATCAGGTAGATGTCACCGCTGGTCGGCACCGACTGGTCCGAGCGCACGTCGATCCGCTGCACCCCGAGGCCGCGCTGCCGCGCCCGCCGCTCCACCACCAGCGCGTTGCCGCGGTCGCCGTACGTCGACAGCAGGTCCGGGTAGACCCAGACCACCCGCAGGCTGCTCTCGCTCATCCTCGAAGACCTCCCGAACTGCTGCTGGGGCGCGGGCTGCTGCGGAGCGTCCCCGCCGTACTGCTGCTGCTGGTGCTGCTGCGGGTCGCCGTACGCCTGCTGCTGGTGCGGCTGGTGCGGCTGCTCGTACTGGCCGTACTGCTGCTGCCCGTACTGCTGCTGGTGCTGCTGGTGCTGTTGCGGGTCGCCGTACTGCTGCTGGTCGTACTGCTGCCCGGGGTAGGGCTGCTGCTGTCCGTAGCCGCCCTGGTCGCCGAACTGCGGCTGCTGCCCGTAGTACTGGTCGCTCATCAGGCCACCACGGCCTTGCGCAGCTGCTGGAAGGCCGTGTAGTTGGCGATGGCCTCGATCCGGCCCGCCGGGGCGGCGTCCACCGCCTGGGCGAGCGAGTCGACCACCTGGAACTGCAGGTTGGCGACCTCCAGGCGGACCGCGAGGTCCAGCTTGCGCTGGCCCATCACGAAGATCGGGTGCCCGGACAGCCGCTCGTAGTCGACGTCCCACAGCCAGGAGGTGTCGGTGCCGTCGGCGTCCATCGCGTTCACCGACAGGACCACCGGCGCGGGCGGGCCGTCGATCAGCGAGAAGGTCTCCAGCCAGCCGGCCGGGTTCTTCGCCAGCAGCAGCCGGACGTCCCGGCCGCGGTACTGCACCACGTCGTAGCGGCCCGCCACCGCGGCCACCGACTGCATCCGCTGCAGCGCGACCTGCGGGGCCACCCCGAAGACCGCCGCGACGGCGGCCGAGCTGGTGGCGTTCGCCAGGTTGGCGCGGCCCGGCAGCTGGAGCTGGATCGGCCAGGCCCCGCGGTGCGGGTCGATCACGTGGGTGCCCTGGAGCGCCCAGTGCGGGTTCGGACGGCGGAAGCCGCACTCGCCGCAGAACCAGTCGTCACCGGGACGCTGCATCACGCCGCCGCAGGCCGGGCACGACCAGGCGTCCTCCTTCCACGCCTGCCCGGCGGCCACCCAGACCACCTTCTTGCAGGACGAGGCGGCCCAGGTCACCAGCGGGTCGTCCGCGTTGGCGATGATCACCGCGTCGGTGTCCTTGAGACCCTCGCGCCACTTCTCGGCCATCATCCGGGTCTCCGCCGCGCGGTCCAGCTGGTCGCGGGAGAGGTTCAGCAGCGCTATGGCCTTCGGCCGGGTGTCCCGGGCGACCATCGGCAGGTACTTCTCGTCCACCTCGATCACGCCGAAGCGGGCGCTGGTGCTGTTGGCCAGCGCGCCCGTGATGCCGGCCGGCATGTTCGCGCCCAGCGCATTGGAGACCACCGGGCCCGCCGCCCGCAGCGCCTCGGCGATCAGCCGGGTGGTGGTGGTCTTGCCGTTGGTGGCGCTGACCAGGACCACGTCCAGGTGCTCGGTGAGGGTCGCCAGCAGGTCCGGGTCGAGCTTGAGCGCGACCTTGCCGCCGATCACCGAGCCGCTGCCTCGGCCCGCCTTCTGGGACAGCGCGGCGGCCATCTTGCCCGCCGTCACGGCGATCTTCGCGCGGGCGGGCAGCGAGGCGTCGCGCGGGGCTTCCGAATCGGTGCCTGGCATGCTCAGGGGTTCCTCCTTGCTGCGGCACCGCCCTGGCCGTTCGACGACCCACGGGCGGCGGGGACGGGGCCAGCCTACCGACTCCCGCCCGCACACTTGAGCAGGGGCGACAACCTGCGGCGCGAGCTCAGTCCTTCGGCAGAGGAGGGGAAGAACGGCGGGAAGCGCAATCAGGGGCTCGGGGAACGGCGAGCCCGTGGCTGCCGGCGGTGCACTGCCGGAGCGCGCATCTGCTTCTGGTTCCGTCACAGACACGCAGCAGCACGAACCTCCGATGGGCTCCGGCCGCCAGCAGCACGGACTCGCCGTTCCCCGAGCCCCTGAAGGGGCCTGTGCGCAGCACGGACCCGCCGTTCCCCGAGCCCCTGAAGGGGCCTGTGCGCAGCACGGACCCGCCGTTCCCCGAGCCCCTGAAGGGGCCCTCTGGCGCGGCCCCTAGCGGGTCGGCCAGGGGGCCGGGAGCTTCTCGGTGGCTTCGGCCAGGTGGGCGGTGATGACCAGGGTGCCGTCCTCGACCTGGTAGTCGAGGGGGGCGGAGAGGCGCCGCATGGTGGAGATCAGGCCGGTGTTGGCGGAGGTGGTGACGGCGTAGACGGTGCGCACGCCGGCCTCCAGGGCGAGGGCGGCCATCCGGCGGACCAGGTCGACGCCCAGGCCGCGGCGCTGCCAGGCGTCCTCGACCAGCAGGGCGATCTCGGCGCCCTCGTCGTCCCACATCAGGTGGGCGAGGGCGACCAGCCGGCCGTCGGCGGTCTCGACGGCGAGGGTCTGGCCGTGCCGGGGGTCGAGCAGGTGGTCGAGGTAGCGGTCGGCGTCCTTGACCGGGCCGTGGTAGCGGCGGCGCAGCGACTCCGCGGAGCAGCGGGCGTGCATGGCGAGGGCGGCGGGCTTGTCCTCGGGGGTGGCGCGGCGGACGGTGAGCTCGTCGTCCGGGTGGTCGATCCGGGCGGCGACGGCCGGGACGCGCGGGCCGAGGACGGTGTCGAGCTCGACCAGCGCGCGGGCCCGGGCGAACTCGGTCGGGGTGAAGGGCAGGTGGGGCCGGGAGAGTTCGAGCAGGTCGCCGCCCGGGAGGGGCAGTCGCATCAGGTGTCCTTCCAGGCCGGCCGGGGTGCTGTCGCCGCGGCCGGGGTACTGCCGGATGGTCGCGCGTCCGAACAACTGGCGCAGGGCGACCGGGAGTTCGGCGGCGTCGAGGGCGGTGCGGGTGGCCAGGGCGAGGACCTGGCGGGGGACGTCGACGAGTTCGTGGGCGTCGGCCCGGTCGGTCCAGATGTCCCAGCCGCCGCCGGCCGCGACGGCGGCGGCGAGGTCGGTGCGGGGGAGCGCCCCGGGGGCGCGGACGATGAACTCGTCGACGGTGCAGTCGGGCAGCGGGTGGGCCTGCATGGAGACGATGTTGACCCGCAGCTCGGCCAGGGCCGTGCACACCCGGGCCAGGCTGCCGGGGGCGTCGGAGACGCTGGTGCGCAGCCGCCACAGGACGGTCGGCTCCTCGGGGGCGCTCACCGCAGGCCCGCCCGGCGGTGCGGCCGGGTCGCCGGGCGGCCCGTGCTGGTGCCGGTGGGCGAGCCAGCCGCGGAACAGCGCGGTGGCGAGCATGGCCGCGGCGGAGGCGACCAGCAGCACCGGCCCGTCGTGGCCGTGCACGACGACGTTGGCGACCAGGTCGGCGGCCGCGACGGCGGCGAAGACCGCCGCGAGCTCGACCGTCTCCTTGCGCCAGCGGTGCCCCCGGCTCCGCCGGTCCTGCCGCTCGTCGGTGACTCTGCTGTGGGTGTACGCCATGTTGTCCATGCCTGCATGGTGGCGCTCCGCTGTTTCGCGATCACGAATCCCCCGTGACCTGACGGTAAATGTCTCCGCGGGTCCCCGTCGGATCGGCGCTGATCCGCTCCCGCGATCAGTTGGACGTACGGCACCGGTCCAGGAGTTCCACGCCGGCGGACTTCACCTCGGCCAGCAGCAGCCGCAGGTCGGCCTCGGTGGTGGTGGCGTTCAGCAGGCAGGCCCGGAGCATCTCGCGGCCCCGGTACACGGCGCCGGTGACGAAGACCTCGCCGCGCTGCTGGACGGCCACCGGGAGCAGCGAGTTGAGCCGCTGGAGCCCGGCCTCGTCCAGGCCGGCCGGGCGGTGCCGGAAAGCGACGATGGAGGTCTCGACCGGTGCGACCAGCTCCAACTCCGGGTCCTGCTCGATCCATTCGCCCAGCTGCCGGGCCTGCGCGGTGCAGTGCGCGATGTCCCGGGCGACGCCGGAGCGGCCGCGGTGGGCGATGGACGCCCAGACCTTCAGCGAGCGGAACGGGCGGGTCTGCTCGGTGCCGTACTCGGAGAACCAGCCCAGGTCGCCGGCCGCGTCGTCGCGCAGGTAGGAGGGGACCAGGCTGAAGGTGCCGCGCAGCTCCTCGGCGTCGCGGACCAGGGCGCAGCCGCAGTCGACCGGCACGCCCAGCCACTTGTGCGGGTCGAGGGCGAGCGAGTCGGCCCGCTCCATGCCCGCGTAGCGGTGCGCGATCGCCGGGTCGAGGACGCCGAAGGCGCCGTACGCGCCGTCGACGTGGAACCACAGGCCCTCGCGCTCGGCCAGGTCGGCGATCGGTCCGAACGGGTCGACGGCGCCGGTGCCGACGGTGCCCGCGGAGGCGACCACCAGGAAGGGGAGCCGGCCGGCCGCCCGGTCCTCGGCGATCGCGGCCTCCAGCGCGTCCAGGACGAGGTGGCCGTCGGCGTCGGAGGCGACGGTGCGCAGGTGCTTGGAGCCGAGGCCGAGCAGTTCGGCGGCCTTGCGCACGCAGCTGTGCGCCTCGCCGGTGACGTAGCCGACCAGCGGGGGCATCCCGGCCAGGCCGTCCTCGCGGACGTCCCACCCGGCCCGGCGGGCGGCGCGGCCGCGGGCGGCGGCCAGGCAGACGATGGTGGCCATCGAGGTGCCGGAGGTGAGGACGCCGCCGCCGGGCGGGTGCGGGAAGCCGACCAGTTCGGCGATCCAGCGCACCACGGCGCGCTCCAGGTGGACGTCGGCGTGGTCGCCGCCGGCCGAGCTGGGGTTCATCGCGCTGGCGGCCAGGGTGGCGAGCACCCCGGCGGGCTGCGGGGCGGAGTTCACCCAGCCGAAGAAGCGCGGGCTCCCGTTGCCCATCGGGTGCGGCATGATCCGCTGCTCGACGGCCTTCAGCAGCTCCTCCAGCGGGGCGCCGTCCTCGGGCAGCGGGAGGTCGAGCAGGGCGGCCCGCTCCGCCGGGTCCATCGGCTGCCACACCGGGCGGTCGGGCACCGCTTCGAGGTAGTCGGCCACCAGGTCTGCGGCCGTCCGTGCGGCCCCGCGGAAGTCGTCGTTCACAGGGGCATCGTATGCGCAGGCGGGCCCGGCCGGACCGGGCCCACCTGGGGGAACGCGGCCGGGGGTCAGTCCAGGGTGCCGGACAGGCCGCCCGCCGAGCGGCAGTACCCCTGGATCTGCTGGTCGGTGATCTGGGCGCACAGGCGCCCGGCGGCGCCCGCGCTGGTGTCGTTGACGGTGTAGTAGCTGACCAGGCCCTGGGTGCAGGCCTGGCGCTGCCAGGTGTCCTTGGGGGTGGCGCACTGCTGGGCGGCCCAGTCCGGGCGGTCCAGGTTGTACTTCATGATGCGCGAGCCGGCGCCGCGCGAGCAGTCCTGGGCGCCGCCGCTGGCCTGCGCGTTCAAGCACCACTGGAGGGCCTGCGGGAACGCCTCGGGGTGGTTGGCGTAGTCGTGCGAGGAGAGGAAGAAGGTCGGCGCGTAGAAGAAGCAGGCCGACTGGTAGAGCGCGGGCTGCTCGGGGCACGGGTAGAGCGGTTCGGCGGCGAGCTTGTCGGCGGGGAGGTTGGCCTTGGCCTTCTCGTCCTCCTCGTCGGGCGCGAACAGCTGCATGAAGACGCCCTCGGAGCAGGTGATCCGGCGGCTCTGGCTGGGGAACTTGTCGCACAGCGCGCGGGCGGCCGGGATGTCCTGCTTGGTGACGAACATGATGCCGTGGCCGACGCCGTGGATGCACGGGCCGGTGTTGGCCGGCGCGCACAGGGTCAGGATGTCGCTCTGCGGGTCCTTGGAGTTGGCGAGCATCTCCTCGACCGCGCCGTGCAGGTAGCCCGCCGCGCAGGTCTCGTGCGGGAAGGAGATCACCTTCTGGAAGTCCTGGTGGTAGCGCTGCACCGCGGCGTGCCCGAGCTCGTGCGCGATCGGGTGGCAGAACCGCACCGTGTACGGCTTGGCCTTGGAGATCTTGTCGAGGTCGGCGAGGGCGACGCCGGGGTCGGTGGCGTCCATCTCGGCCATCAGCTTGTTGCGCAGCGTCGAGCGGGTCCACACCGCCGGGTCGCCGGTGGGGGAGGGGGAGGGGGACGCGGGGGTGTCGGGCGCGGCACCGGGGCGCTGGCCGCCCGCGTCGGCGGTGGCTGCGGCGGTGGCGGACTTCGGTGTCCAGTCGGTCACCAAGACCGACCCGAGGCCCAGCGCGGCCAGCAGGACGGCGGTGACGACGGCGAACACGCGCGGTTGCATGACGGACGTTCCCCCTGTGATCGACACGGACAGTACGCGGCCCATCCTGCGGGGTGACCGCCGGAAACCCGGCCAGGGACACCGCCGACGGGGTCAGATGCCCGCCACGATCACCCGAACACCGTCCGCCCACCGTCCTCCAACGACGGCCCCACATCATAGGTGGCGCTCAGGTCCGCCCGTGCCCCGCCGGGGCGCGCCGCCGGGCGGGCCCCGTCCGGCCGCCACCGCTGGCGGTCCTGCCCGAATTCGGGCAGGATCTTTGGCAAATGCACCCTTCACGCCTAGGCTCCCCGATCGTGCCTGCCTCACCGCACCCTCATGAGGACCTGCTCGCCCACCTCGCCAGGACCACCCCCCTGGCCCCGGGGGAGGCCGCGCGGGTCGTCGCGGAAGTGCTGGCGTACTTCGCGGAGAGCACCGAGGAGTACGTCCGCCGCCGCCACGGTGAGCTGCAGGCCCGGGGGCTGACCAACGAGCAGATCTTCACCCGCCTCGGCGGGGAGCTGGCCGCCCGCCGGGTGGCCGCCCCGCAGCTGTCGGTGCGTCAACTGCGGCGGATGGTCTACGGCTGACCCGGCCCCCGGACCACCCACGACTGACAGAGGAGCCCACGTCATGTGCGGAATCGTGGCCTACATCGGCCCCAAGGACGCCTCGCCCTTCCTGCTGGAGGGGCTGCAGCGACTGGAGTACCGCGGGTACGACTCGGCGGGCGTCGCGGTGGTCGCGCCCGCCACCAAGTCCGCCCCCGCCCGGCTGCGGGTCTGCAAGGCCAAGGGCCGGGTCGCCGACCTGGCCGCCGCGCTGCCCGCCCGCTTCAAGGGCACCGCCGGCATCGGCCACACCCGCTGGGCCACCCACGGCGTCCCCTCCGACGCCAACGCCCACCCGCACACCGACAACGAGGGCCGGATCGCCGTCGTCCACAACGGCATCGTCGAGAACGCCGACGAACTGCGCGCCAAGCTCGCCGCCGACGGCGCCGTGTTCCGCTCCGAGACCGACACCGAGGTGCTCGCCCACCTGATCGCCGCGCACCGCGCCGACGGCGGCGGGCTGGAGGAGGCGGTGCGGGCCGCGCTCAAGCTGGTGGTCGGCACCTACGGCATCGCGGTGCTGGACGCCGAGCAGCCCGACCGGATCGTGGTCGCCCGCAACGGCAGCCCGATCGTGCTCGGCATCGGCGAGAAGGAGATGTTCGCCGCCTCCGACGTCTCCGCCCTGGTCCGCTACACCCGCCAGGTCGTCCACCTGGAGGACGGCGAGCTCGCCACCGTCCGCGCCGACGGCTTCCGCACCTTCACCGAGGACGCCCGCACCGTCACCCGGCAGCCCTCCACCGTCGACTGGGAGGCCGGCTCCTACGACACCGGCGGCTACGCGCACTTCCTGCTCAAGGAGATCCACGAGCAGCCCGGCGCCGTCGAGCGCACCCTCTCCGGGCGGCTGAACGAGCGCTTCGCCACCGCGCACCTCGGCGGTCTCAACCTGGACGCCCGGGAGCTGCGCGAGATCCGCCGGGTGAAGATCCTCGGCTGCGGATCCGCCTACTACGCGGGCGAGATGGGCGCCCAGCTGATCGAGGAACTGGCCCGGATCCCGGCCCACTCCGAGCCCGCCTCCGAGTTCCGCTACCGCAACCCCGTCATCGAGGCCGACACCCTGTACGTCGCGGTCAGCCAGTCCGGCGAGACCTACGACACGCTGGCCGCCGTCCAGGAGGTCAAGCGCAAGGGCGGCCGCGTCCTCGGCGTGGTCAACACCGTCGGCTCGGCGATCGCCCGCGAGTGCGACGGCGGCCTCTACCTGCACGCCGGCCCGGAGATCTCGGTCGCCTCCACCAAGGCGTTCACCTCCACCGTGGTCGCCTTCGCGCTGCTCGCTCTGCACTTCGGCCGGATCCACGACCTCTCGCCCGCCGACGGGCGCCGCATCGTCGCCGGGCTCAAGGCGCTGCCCGACCAGATCCGGAAGGTGCTGGAGCAGCAGCAGGAGATCGAGGCGCTGGCCGCCGAGTACGCCCACAGCCGGGGCATGATGTACATCGGCCGGGTCCGCGGCTACCCGGTGGCCCGGGAGGGTGCGCAGAAGCTCAAGGAGATCTCCTACGTCCACGCCGAGGCGTACCCCGCCAGCGAGTTGAAGCACGGGCCGCTCGCGCTGATCTCCCCCGAACTGCCGACCGTCGCGCTGGTGCCCGACGACGAACTGCTCGACAAGAACCTCACCGCGCTCGGCGAGATCAAGGCCCGCGAGGGCCGGGTGCTGGCCGTCGCCCACCGCCCGGTGGACGCCAAGCTCGCCGACCACTGCCTGGTCGTCCCGAAGAGCGAGCCCGAACTCGACCCGCTGCTGCTCAACATTCCGCTCCAACTCCTCGCCTACCACGCCGCGGTGGCCCTCGGCCGGGACGTCGACAAGCCGCGCAACCTGGCCAAGAGCGTCACCGTGGAGTAGCCGCGCGCACCGGCTGCGGGTGCTCGGCCGCCCGCTCGGCGCGGGCGGCGCGGGCCGCCCCGGCGATCTGCCGGGGCACGCGGAAGGCCCGGGCCCCCCCCCCGGGGGGGGGGGGG